>CAZBKC010000098.1:0-9556 GCA_964492345.1 uncultured Steroidobacter sp.
CACAGTTGCTTCCCCCGCTATGCGGAGGAAGGGACGCTCTATTCGACCTCAACTCGATCGGCAGCGCTTTATGCAGTGCCATTGGGCTTCAGCCGGCCCTCCGCAATGTCAGGCTGAAGCCTGACCTACAGGAAGATGTAATGCCCATGGCAGCCTTGTCGCACAACGCAGGCATCACGCTTCCATCGCCCCTGATGGCAGAATCGACGGCCTTTGCGATTGTCGTTGTCCCATGCCATTCACCATTTCCCACACAGCCGCCGTGTTGCCCTTCGCGCACTGGCTGCGGCGCTGGCGGCTTCTCAGCGCCGCGGTCATCGGCAGCATGGTGCCTGACTCCGCCGTGTTCATTCCCCACACGCTGTCGCGTTACGACACGCACGGTCTGGTGGCGCTGTTCACATTCTGCCTGCCCGTGGGTCTCGTCTGGTACTGGATATTCCAGCTGCACATCAAGCCGGCGACCTACGAGTTGATGCCAGATCGACTGTTCGTGTCGTGGGGAGCGGATGCCCGGTCCGCCTCACTCAGAAGCGTTCGACAGTGGATCTTCGCGGCATTGGGTGTATTGCTCGGCGCGTTCACCCACATCGCGTGGGACGCATTCACTCACGAGAATGCGCGCGGCGTGCGCATGCTGACTGTCTTCGATGGCCTGGGGCTGGCGATCGGCGCTCACAGCGTCACCTGGTATCGCGTCCTGCAGCACGTCAGTTCGGTTCTCGGGCTGCTGTTCGTGATCGGGTTCGTCTGGCGCGACGTGCAACGCGCCCATTACGCAGGCCCGCCGTTGACCCGGCGTTTCACGGCTCAGGAACGCCACCGCTGGTTCGGCGTGTACGTTGCGGTGGCCGTCCTGATCTGCGCCATCGTGTACATGATGCTCACGCGGTGGCAGCCGTTCCACCCACCTTTCATTTGGATGCTGGGCAGCGCTGCCATCGGCAGCCTGTGGGGGATCGCGGGATCGATGTTGCTGGTCAGCCTGTTGATCAACGCCACGGCGACCCGCCCATCCGCAGCCGTTCGTCCCTAGCCCGACGGATCCTGCCCGGCGGCACCGGTGGTGTCTGTCCAGCCGCCGCCGAGGGCCTTGTAGAGTGCAACGAGCCGCACGCCGATCTGGGTATGGCTCTCGCTGTAGGTCCGTTCGGCCTGCAGCAGCGTCCGGTGCGCATCGAGATCGACCAGGTAGTTCACCAGTCCATGCTGGTAGCGAACGTGCGCGATCTCGTACGCGTCGCGGCTCGCGGTCACGACCTGGGCGAGTTCCTGGTTGCGGCGTCGTTCCGCGGCGTAGCCGTCGAGCGCGTTCTCGATCTCGTGCCAGGCGCTCAGTACCGTGCGCTGATAGGCAACGGCGGCTTCCTGTTGCTGCAGTTCGCGCAGTTCGACGACGGAGCGCAGGCGGCCACCCTGGAAGATGGGCAGCGTGATGCTCGGGCCGACGACCCATTGCTGCGCAGCCCATTCGCCGAAGTCGGCAGCGTCAAGGGACTGGTGCGCGAAGCTGCCGGTCAACGAGATGCGCGGGTAGAGATCTGCAACCGCGACGCCGATCTGCGCCGTTGCTGCATGCAGTTGCGCCTCGGCGCGACGAATATCCGGGCGACGTCGTGCCAGTTCCGAGGGAACACCGCCCTGGGCGATCTGTGGCAAGGAGGAAGTTGCAATCGCCGCGGTCAGCTCATTCTTCAAGGAGGCGGGGTCGGAGCCGATCAGCAGGGCCAGCGCATTCTGCAGCGCTGTTTCCTGATGCTCGAGCGCAGGAATCTGTGCGCGCGTCGCCGACACCTGCGCCTGCTGCACGCTCAGGTCGAGTTCGCTGACGAGTCCGCCCTTGACCCGATATCCGGTGAGTTCGATCTCGTCGGTTCCGGAAGCGACATCGTCGCGAGCGATGCGCAACTGATCGCGCACCCCCTGCAGTTCCAGATAAGTGCGGGCAACTTCGGCGACCAGCGTCAGCTCGGCTTCATGGAAGCCTTCCTGGCCAGCCGCGACGCCCGCATCCGCCGATTCCACGGCACGACGCACGCGACCCCAGAGATCGAGTTCCCACGAAGCGTCGAAGCCTGCCTGATACACATCGTAAGGCTCGGCTACGGCGTCGATGATTGCGTCGCGATTCGCGCCAGGCGGCACCAGGATGTCGATCATGCGGGTCGCCACACCGAACTCGCTTTCCTGACGCCGCTGGTAGCCGGCGCTCACTGACACCGCGGGCCAGCGTTCGCCGGTTGCAATCTCGCGCTGTGTCCGGCTCTGCGCCACCCGCAATGCCGCGATCTTCAGGTCCAGGTTGCCGCTGCGCGCCCGCTCGATGAGTTCGTGCAACTTCGGATCGCCGAACTGCTTCCACCATTCGAGATCGACTGGCTGGGTGCCGGCCTGCGCCTGCCATTGATCGGGCAGGCGAGCTTCGGGTGGCTCGAATGACGGGCCGACGGAACAGGCCATGAGCAGGGCCAGCGGGACGGCGAGCAGGAGTGGTCGATTCGGCATACGGATACCTGCATTACACGAGCCGGTGACGGAACAGCCACGAGGCTACGGGCAGTGTCACAACGGAGATCAGGATCAGCGGCCACATGTCGTTGTAGACCCACTGCAACCCGGCGCCTTCGAGATACACCCGTTGCACCATTTCGATGGCATAGCGCAGCGGGTTGGCGAGCGTGATGTATTGCAGGGCCATCGGCATGTTGCTGATCGCCGAAGTCAGGCCCGACAGCAACATCATCGGCATGAGCAGTACGAACGTATAGAGCATGGCCTGCTGCATCGTGGCCGAGTAGGCGGACAGCGCCAGCCCGACGCCTACGGATGCCGTGGTGAACAGGAACAAGCCGACGTAGAGCGTGAGCAGCGATCCCTGAAAGGGAATGTCGAACCAGAAGCGCGCCACGATCAGGATGATCGTGGACTGCGACAGGCCGATCAGAATCGATGGCACGGCCTTGCCGACCATGATTTCTCTCGGCCGTAACGGCGTCACCAGCAACTGGTCGAATGTGCCCTGTTCGCGCTCGCGTGCGACCGACAGCGCGGTGAGCATCAGCGTCTGCAGGAAGCTCAGTGCCGCGATGAGGCTCGGAATCATGTTCCAGCGCGTTTCGAGGTTCGGGTTGTACCAGGCGCGCGTTTCCACTTTCAGCGGTGCGCCCGCGCGGCCGTGCTGTGCATTCCATTCGGCGTTGAACCGCTCCACGACCGCCGACACGTAGGCCGTCGAAATGCCCGCGGTGTTCGAATTGCGGCCATCGGTGATCGCCTGCACCACTGCGCCCTGGCCCGATTGAATGCGGCGCTCGAAGTCGTCCGGAATCTGGATCACCAGGATCGCGTCCTTGCGGCCGATCACTTCGCTGATGCCGTGGGCATTGTGAATATCGGCGACGCGCCTGAAGACCGTGGTGCCGTCCAGGCGCGAGACGAAATCGCGCGAGGCCTGGCTGCGGTCGCGGTCCAGCAGGGCGTAAGGCACTTCATTGAGATCGAACGTGGCGGCATACCCGAACAGCAGCGCTTGCAGCAGGATCGGCAGGAACAGGATCAGCCGGCTGCGCGGATCCTTGAGGATGGCGATGAGTTCCTTGCGGATCAGGGTCGCAATGCGGTGCAGCGTCGCGTTCATGCCAGTTCCTTGCGTATGTTCATGCGTGCGAGCACCAGCAGGACGATTGCGGCTACCGCGAGAATGGCGCAATCGCGAATCAGCAGGCTGGGAACATTGCCGGCGAGGAAGAGCGTCTGCAGCGCTTCGACATAGTAAGTCGCCGGCAGGACGCTGCTGATGCCCCGGACCACGGCAGGCACACTGCGCAGATCGAAGATGAAGCCGGACAGCATGAGCGCGGGCAGGAAGCCCACGATCAGCGCAACCTGGCTCGCCAGGAACTGATTCTTCGTTGCCGCCGAGATCAGCAGCCCGGTCGCGAGCGAGACCAGCAGATACAGCATCGACGTGAATACGATCAGCGTCAGCGAGCCGCGAATCGGCACGAAGAACAGCAGCTTCGCGGAAAGCAGGCACATGACGAGTCCGGCCAGGCCGACGACGAAGTAGGGAATCAGCTTGGAGATGACGATCTCCGTCGCATGCACCGGCGTGACGAACAGGGCCTCGAGCGTGCCGCGTTCCCACTCGCGTGCCACGACGAGCGACGTCAGCAAGGCGCCATTCAGCGTCATGATGAGCACGATCAGTCCGGGGACCAGGAAGTGCCGGCTGTTGTTGGCTTCGTTGAACCACAGTCGCGATTCGAGGGTGATGGGCGGTGCTGCAGCTTCGACTGACACAGCGCGCTTCGCGGCCCACACGCCGATCGCACCTTGCGCGTAGGCCTGAATCACACGTGCACGATTGGCATCGACCCCATTGACCAGTACCTGGACCGTGGCGTCGCCGCTGGCCAGGCGGCGCGAGAAATCGGCTTGCACGTACACGATGCCATCGACCTTGCGTTCGCGAAGCAGCTTGAGTGCGGTGTCCATCGAGACCAGCGGCACGGGCGAGAAGTACGGTGAAAGATAAAACCCGGACAGAACATCCTGTGCCGTCGGCGATGTGTCTTCGGTCACGATGGCCAGCGGCGCGTCCTTCACGTCGAACGTCAGGCCGTAGCCGAAGATCAGGATCAGCATCAGGGGCAGGAACAACCCCACCATCAGGTTGCTCTTGTCGCGGACGAGCTGTCGGGTCTCCTTGCGCGTCAGCGCCACGAGCCGGCGCCATGAGAAGACTCCGGCAGGCCGCGGGGAGGGGGACTGCTCGCTCATGCGGCGGCATCCTTTTCCTGGGCTTGCTGGCGTGCTGTGGCTACGATCGCGATGAAGGCATCCTCCATGGTCTGTGCCGCGGCGCCTTCTTCGGACGCGTGCGTACGCACTTCCTGCGGCGTGCCGATGGCGAGCATCCTGCCGGCTTCCTGGATCATGATGCGGTCGCAGTACTCGGCCTCCTCCATGAAGTGCGTGGTGACGACGATGGTCGTACCGTGCTCGGCGAGCGCGGTGATGCGTCGCCAGAACTCGCGCCGCGCCAGTGGATCGGCGCCGCTGGTGGGCTCATCGAGAAACACGATCTGCGGCTCGTGCAACAGCGCCGCCGCCATTGCGAGGCGGCGCTGGAAGCCGCCCGGCAGATGGCCGGCAGCCGAGGACTCGCGGCCGCGCAGGTCGAAGTTCTCCAGCGCCCAGTCGATCCGTTCCCGCATCCGCGAGTTGCGCAGGCCGTAGGCGCCGGCGAAGAACTCCAGGTTCTCGCGAATGCTGAGATCGCCATACAGCGAGAATTTCTGCGCGACGTAGCCGACGTTCTGCCGGGCTTCGGCGCGCGCGTGGCGCAGGTCGGCGCCGGCAACGCGCAACGTGCCGCTGGTCGCGGGCAGCAACCCGCACAACATGCGAAACGTCGTGGTCTTGCCCGCGCCGTTCGGCCCAAGCAGTCCGAACACTTCGCCGCGCCGTACATCGAAGCTCGTGCGATTCACGGCGATGAAGTCGCCGAACTTGCGCACGACATCGTGCACTTCGATGACGATTTCGGAATCGTCCGTGCGTCGGCCGGAGGTCAGTTCGATGGCTGCGGCCGCGGCGGGCGGCACGCTGGCCTGCGTCCGCAACAGCATCATCAGGCCGTCTTCGAGATCCGGAGCGACGGGCTCGAAGTGCACATCCGGCACGAGGGCAGCGTGTTCTTCGCGCATGACCGTGCGCACGTGGCCGCTGTGAGGGACGGCATCGATGATTTCCGGCAGGTCCATCAGTCGCGCCTGCAGGGACCGGGCCGATTCCTCCGTCGAGGATCTCGCAATGAAGGAGTGGCCACGGGCGCGTTCGCTGATTGCCTGCGGGGGGCCGAGTGTGAGGGTTTTTCCTTCGTGCAGGACGACGACGTGCGAACAGCGCTCGGCCTCATCCATGTATGACGTCGAGACGAGGACGGACAGGCCTTCGTTCTCGACCAGGCTGGAAACGATCGACCACAGTTCGCGGCGCGACAGCGGATCGACGCCGACGGTCGGTTCATCGAGCAACAGTAGCTCGGGCGAGCGTACCAGCGTGCAGGCGAGGCCGAGTTTCTGCTTCATGCCGCCAGAGAGCTTGCCGGCGAGGCGATCGTGAAACGGTGCGAGCGCGGTCATTTCCATCAGGCGCGGATAGCGCTCTGCGCGCTCCTGCGCGGTGACGCCGTGCAGATCCGCATACAGATCGAGATTCTCCTGCACGCTCAGGTCTTCGTAGAGACCGAAGCGCTGCGGCATGTAGCTGATGCGATCCTGGATCGCCTGCGGGTGCTTCGCCGCATCGATGCCCAGCACCGTCAACGTGCCTTCATCGGCACGCATCAGCCCGGTCGCCAGTCGCAGCAAAGTCGTCTTGCCGGCGCCGTCCGGTCCCACCAGGGCGGTGAGCGATCCGTGCTGCGCTTCGAACGACACGTCATCCAGCGCGGTGACGGAATCCGTCTTGCTGCGGGCAAAGCGCTTCGACAGATTGCGCGCCTGGATGGCGACGCCATGGCGGGCCGCTGTCATGTCGTTCAATCCGCCGGGTTCGCGCCGACCGATGCTTTTCTGACAGCGCCCGTATCGATGCTGACCGTCACCGGCATTCCCAGCCGCAACCGGTCGTCGCCATCCTGCACCAGGACGCGGACTTCATACACGAGGCTGGTGCGCAGTTCCTCGGTCTGCACGGTCTTCGGCGTGAATTCGGCGGTCGAGGAAATGAAGCCCACGGTTCCGTCGACAGGCTGCTTCGGGTAGGAATCGATGGTGACGGTCGCCGGCATACCCACGTTGACCCGGCCGAGGTCCGGCTCGCTGATGTAGCCTCGAACCCACTTGGGATTGGCGATGGCGATGGAGAATACGGGCCGCTGCGGTGTCGCCAGTTCACCGGGCTCCATCAGTCGCTTGCGAATGACGCCGTCGGTGGGCGACACCAGTTCGGCATCCTGCAATTGCTGACGCAGGAGCGCGAGATCGGCTTCGGCGGCATCGAGTTGTGCCTGTGCCTGCTCGATATCTTCCTCGCGGGAACCAGCGAGCAGCAGAGCGAGCGATTCACGGGCGTTTCTTGCATTGGCCTCGCTCATGCGGGCCTGGGTCGACGCGGCTTCGAGATCCGTCGTGCTGATGGCGCGACCTTTGGAGGCATCGCTGATCGATTGCAGCCGATCGATCTGGCTCCTGGCATTGGCTGCTTCGGCTTCCGCGGCCGCGACGACGGCCCGCGCCTGGGCGATTTCTTCCGGTCGTGCGCCATTGCGCAATTTCCGCAGCATTTCCGACTGCGCCGTGACTCTCGCCTCGGCACTGCGGACGCGGGGCCCGAGGCGGCTGGTGTCGAGTCGCGCGAGCACGTCTCCGGCTTTGACAGTCGTCCCTTCCTCGACCAGTACGGCGGCAATCCGCTCGCTGTCCTTGAAGGGCAGGTCCACCTGCCGCAGATCCACATTGCCGTGCAGGACGATGATGTCCGACTGCCGGTCGCGGCTGAAAAACCACCAGGCAACGAGGGCGAGCAGAGCGACCGCCCCAATGGCGATCGCAACGGGCTTCTTGTTCACAATGACCGACTCACGAACAGATTGGGGTGCCGCGGCATTCTATGCAGGCACAGGGTACATCGCACCGTGACACGAGGTAACACGGTGACGAGGATCGTCACGTGGGAGTTGTGGCAGTACTCGTGCGCGCTGACGAGCGGTTCGTCAGCCGCATATATGTGTAGCGCGCGGGGAGCGCGCAGCGATTGCCAGTCGGCCGCTTCCGTCTCAGGCGACCGCGCCGATCGGTCCGGTGATCTTTTCCATCTCGTAGCCGATCGTTTCCATCGTCACCGGATCGATGATGGGGCTGCCGCGGCGGAAGGCGCCGGTCTGAATGGCGAACTGCCCGAACGAACCGTCGCAATGGGCCGGCTGCAGCGAAATTGCGCCGTTGCTTTCACGGATCAACACCTGGCCGCGATTGCCTTTCTCCAGCAGCCAGCCGATCACTTCACAGGTTGGTTCCACGACATGATTCCTTTGTTTGGCGGTCTGGCGATGACAGAGCAACGGACGTGCCAGCATCGCTTGTTCCATGCATATCAATTACTTGTGCAACGGTCGGGTGCCGATATCACGTGACGAGGATTGTCACCTTGTGCACCGGGCGCGCGGCTTGTCAGGACACGACGCCGAACGCAGACAGTTCTGTCCATGCAGCGACGGCGCATCTCCGTCAAGGAACCGGAAAATCCGGCAGTCCGCCTCGACCAAATTTGACGGTGCCCGCCGGCGGCTCGACCTAGACTCGAACCATGAGCCAGTTATCCGCGAACGAACCCGCATGGGATTTCGAGAGCGAACCGCCGTTCGAACCCATGAGCGAGACCGGCATCAATCTCTGCGCCTATTTCGATGCGATGCCCGATGCGAAGCTGGCGACCTACGATCCCGACTTCACGGACGAGGCGCTGATGCAGTGGGACGGCAACTTCACGTCGGAAGGCGCGCTGCTGCTGCCGTGCTGCGAGAGCGACGAAGTCGATCCGGCCATGTATCGGCGCTATGCGCAGGAATGCATTCGTTATCGACAGCGCGTGCGCAACGCGCCATCGGCGGCGGCCTGACGTTGGGGGGCGGAAGGATGGATCCCCGCCTGCGCGGGGATGACGGTGTGGGTGGTCTTCTGTGTCATCCCCGCGCAGGCGGAGATCCATTCCGGCAGCCCACTCGCGGGCATCCACGCGAATGATCTCGAAACAGGACTTCCATCGTTACTGCCGGTTGCTGCACGGCTGGCTGTCGGCCGTGGCCTTCCTGGCGCTGTGGTTCTTCTCCGTCACCGGGTATCGATCGCTCACGCTGGAACTCGGCACGGCGCGCCGCTTCGCGCAGGAATTGCTGCCGACCGAAGAGGGCGGCGGACTCAGGGTCAGTTTCGATCATTACTAAAGAACTCTGAAGCCGGTACACAAAGGAGCACAAAGTAAGAACTGTCCGAGCAATTTCTATTTGTGCTCCTTTGTGTACGGGCTTTCCTCTTCTTCATCTTTAGTTCCGGGCGTCGAAAAATATTCACTCAGGGGGATACCACCATGCATTCGAGATTCATCAATCTGCTCACAAGCATCGTCTGCCTGCTCGCAAGCGCGGTCGTGCTCGCCCAGCAGGATGGCCCGCTGGACTTCCGCATTCCTGACGATGTCGCGACGCGCGGAGTCGACATCTGGAGCGAAGGCACGCGCATGTCGGGCACGGTGTTCAGGGCGCAGGCCGCGCCGGCGACGCCGCTGCCGACGATCCTGATGGCGCACGGCTGGGGCGGCACCGCTGCGGCGCTGACGCGCGATGCCGTGGCGTTCGCACAGGAAGGCTACCTGGTCGTGACCTTCGACTATCGCGGCTGGGGTCGCAGCGATTCGCGCGTGATCCTCACGAAGCCGGCACCGGCCGAAAAGAAGGACGGACGTTTCGTCGCGGAAGTGCAGGACGTCCGTGAGGTCGTCGATCCCGTCGACATGCTGACGGACTGGCAGAACGCGCTGCACTGGCTGC
>CAZBKC010000099.1:0-9495 GCA_964492345.1 uncultured Steroidobacter sp.
GCCCGGTTGCGGGACGAGTTCGGCACTGTTCCCGCAAGCGCCTATACGCCCCGGGCCGCAATCGGCAGCCGCCTGCACGCGCTGCAGGGCGGTGTTTCAGCGCAGGATATCGAGGCCGGGGTTCTGGATGACAGCCTCGCGTTCTATGGTCTGCGCGATCCCGCCGCCTGCGCCGATTTCGCCGCCGCCCAAGCCCGGGCGCTGATTGAGTCCGGCGTTTCGGCCCGTGAAATCGCCGTGCTGTCGGGCGATGATCTGCGCCAGATCGCGCGCGCTTTCTCAGCCCAGGGAGTGCCGCTCTCGGGCCTTCCGGGCCAATTACCCGAGCGAGATGTCATTGGCGAGACCGCGCTACATCTGGCGCTGGCCAAGCGACCGCCAACTCCGGCTATGGTCTTGGCGAGCCTCGCGCTTTCTCCCTTGATGCCTTGGGCGGCACAGACCGGGCGCGATCTTGCCGAAAGCCTCATGGGTGGCGATTTCCGAGGCGCCATCCTCACGGGCACGCCCGCACATAAGGAACTGTGGGACGATATCCGCGCCTCGGCCAGCAGCTTGCCGCAGCTGCGATTTCTGCTGGACCGGATCTGCGAGCGGATCGGAAAAGGCGATCAGGTCCGCGCGCGGCTGACTGTCCCCCCCGGCGAAGGCACGCCGGATTGGGAGATAATCCTGCGTGGCATTCAGATCGCGCCGCCCATGGTTGCGGACCCCGACCGCAATCTTGAAGGCGTCAGCCTTTGGTCCGCGCATGAAAGCCCGTGGCGCCCATGCCGCCATCTGATCGTCAGCGATTTCACCGACGGGCTTTACCCGACTCGCCCGCGTGCCAATCCGCTGTTTCTTGACAGCGAGATCGCTGCGATACACGCGGGAACCGGCGTTCACCTTCGCGGTCGGGCCGAGGGGCTGGCGCAAAGCCTCGCGTTACTTGATCAACAGCTTCAGGCGGTTTCCGGCAGCGTCACCTTCCTCATCCCATGGCGCGATCTGGCGGGCGGGCGCTTGCAACCTTCGGCCGGGTTGTCGCTGGTGGCGCGGGCGCTGGCGGGCGTTGAGGATGCCAGCGATCTGATCACCGATCTGTCGCGTCAGAGCCCCGCGGAATGGCCGATTGCGTATCACCATCTGATGCCGGTGCCGGAACCCGCGGAATTGCCTGAGGAGCTTGCTTTCCCGGGGCTGCCACGGCGATCATGGCGGCGGCGGATGTGCTGCCCTGCCATCCCGGCCCGCTGGCCGATGCTAAGCTGCACCTGTCCTGCCTGATCGCCTGCGCGCAAGAGGTGATGGCGGCCTATGAGACCCGCAAGAAGGCGCTCGGCCTGATCGACTTTGCTGATATGATCACCGGGGCTGAGCACCTGCTCCGCACCGACCTCGCCGTGCGGCAAGCGGTGCTGGACGAGATCGACTGCGTCATCATCGACGAATTCCAGGATACCAACCCTGTGCAATTCGCGCTTTTGTGGCAGTTGGGTCAGCACGCGCCGCGCACACTGCTGGTGGGTGATGTCAAACAGTCGATCATGGGGTTTCAGGGCGCCGATCCGCGCCTGTCCACAGCGCTGGCGGCGGCAAACCCCGATGCGACCCAGCCTTTGGACCGCAACTGGCGCTCGACCCCAGCCATCATGCAATTCGTCAATGCGATGGGGGCTGGCCTCTTTGGGCAGGGCTATAACCCGCTGGCGCCGACCCGCGATGCGGTCGCAGCTCCCGCGATCGAGGTTCTGAACGCTACGCAGGGACGGCGCTCACAAAAGTATTCGCAGCCCCCAGAACACATCGCCGAGCGCATCGCCCGTATCCTGACTGATACTGAGACCATCACCGACCGCCACACGAAGGCCGCCCGGCCGGCGCGGCCTTCGGATATCGCGCTCTTGGTCTGCCGCCACACCACCGCCGCCCGCTATGCCGAGGAATTGCGCGCGCGCGGCGTTCCGGTGCGGATCGCCGAGGATGGCTGGGCGAAAAGCCCGGTGATTGTTGCCGCCCGCGCCGCGCTGGCCTTTGCCGCCAATCCGGCGGATATCCATGCCGGGCTGCTCTTGTGCACGCTTGACCCGGACCCGCTGCCCTTGCAGGAGGCGCTATCCGCCCAGATCGAAGGGCGGTTGGTGGATGACCCGGTGCTGGTGCGGCTGGCCGCGCTCTCGGACATTCTGGCCCGCTTGCCAGTGGGGGCGGGGCTTGATCTGGTGCTGGATGCCGCCGACCTGCGTCTCTGGGCCGAACGTCAGCCCGATGCCGCCCAGTCCCGCGCCGATCTTCTGCGGCTAGAGGCTGAGGCGGGTGAGTTCGAAGCCGCGCATCGCGATCTCAAATCCGCCTCGGGGTTCCACGGCGAGACTGCCAAGGTCTTTCTCGGCTGGCTCGACGCCCGTGGGGGCGAGCGCGATTTCGACCGTCATCCCGATCCTTCCGCCAACAGCGCCGAGGCGGTGGAGATCGTCACCTGGCACGCCTCCAAAGGGCGGGAATGGCCGATCACTGTCGTCGCCGAGTTCGACTATGGCATCGAGGAACGTGCGGGGGCCACTGCGACCCGTTTCGATGCCCTGGACCGCATCGACGATATGGCGGTGGTGCTGGGGTCCGCGAGCCTGATCCACACGCCCGGCTTTGCCGCGCCCGAGGCGACCCGCCGTTTCATCGAAGACCGCCGCGCCGATTTTGAAACCAATGCGAAAAACCTTCTCTATGTCGCCCTGACCCGTGCCCGTGACCGGATGGTGCTGGAATGGCCGGGTTTTCTGAAGGGCCGCGAAGAAGATGCGCCCGAGGCTACGAACCTGTTTCATATTCTGTTCGATACCTGCGCGCCGCAGATCGAGGCGGGCAGCCTGCGCATCAATGGCGTGGATTGCCCGGCGCTCATCACGCAACTGCCTGAAGAGGCGGGATTTACCGAATACGCAGG
The DNA here is from genome assembly GCA_964492345.1 of uncultured Steroidobacter sp. Classification (GTDB taxonomy): domain Bacteria; phylum Pseudomonadota; class Gammaproteobacteria; order Steroidobacterales; family Steroidobacteraceae; genus Steroidobacter. Next base: position 2,927 of record CAZBKC010000099.1, read on the forward strand.
TGGTGCGGCAGCCTCAGCGCTGCGCTTCGGTGCCGCTGCGCCGTTGCCCGTGACACCGCTGACGCCCTGGCGGCTGCAGCCCTCGCAAACCCGTAGCGCGGGGGGGGCGCCCGTGTCCCGCCGTATCGACATCGGAGCACCCTGGCCAAAGGTACTGAACGATGCCTACCGCGGCACAGCACTGCATCTGGCGCTGCGCACATACCTGACCCGGCCCGATCTGGCCCCGGCTTTGGCTCTCGCGACCGGGCTTGAAGACGTCACTCTTGCGCTGGTGGCCGAGCGCGCCACGGCGCTGAAAGCCTGGCTTGCCGATCAGGGCTATACGGATCTGCGCGCCGAGATCCCGGTGCTTGGCCACACGCCCGAGGGTGCAGAGATACCCGGCACCCTCGACCTTCTCGCCATCGGCCCGGCAGGCGCAATGCTGATCGACCATAAATCCGGCGGCGTTGGTGACGGGTTTGGCCCCTATTGGCCACAGCTTTCCAGCTATGCCGGACTGTTGGCCGGACTATACCCGCAGCATCCGCTGCAGGGCGTGGCGGTGTTCTGGGTCGATCACGGATGGCTGGAACTGGCAGATAAGGGCGCGTCAGCGGGAGCTTTCGCACAGGCCAGAGTTAACTGATGCATTGGGGAATACTTGCGCCCGATACCGTGGTTTCGCAACGACGCCAGCAGAACCTCGGGCTTGCGGCGGCGGTTCGTCATTTCAATGACCGGGCGGTCCCCGGAATCGGCGGCATGTGGTTTCCCATGCCCATCCTTTGGTCGGTTCTGGCGATCTCTATCGCCGAGGAACTTGGTGTGCCAGCACTGCCTGTCGGCAACGCGGTCGAAGCGCGCGTCATGCTTGAAGTCATCGCGGGTCCGCAGGATCGCCGCGTGCGAGGGGCGCGGAAGATGCAGGGCTTGAAGGATAGTAGTTTCCACAATCTCAGGCGTCGCGGAACTTATGTGGTTCAGCCGATCCGCATGGCGATGGTGCAGCCTCTGGTCGCACTCGGGTTCGTGCAGGGCAGCCGCTACGGCGCGTTCCGCATACATAGCGCTGGCAGAGAGCTGTTGGAGCTGAATGCGATGAAAGAACCGCGCCGTTTGCTTGGTGCCTGGGCGCATGGCAGGCAGCCACATGGCCTGAAGGAGGCCCTGACAGTGCTTTCCCCGGTTGGGGCTGTCCCGGAAGCGGTGCGTAAACTGATCCTTGCCCGATTGCTCGACGGAAATGATCCCGGCTCGACCCGGCGCCGGGCCCTGGCGCGCCTCGGCACTGGCCCCAGCTCCGCGCATTTGGACCAGGAAACCGCATTGGCGGGGCTGGCGCCGGATCATTGGTCGGATTTGCGCGCAGGAGCGGCTTTTATGGATCTGCGCGATGCTGCGTTGTCGGTGTTGGACCAGTTGGAACAGCACTTGCTGAAGCTTCGCGACGATAATCAGCCTGTGCGCCTGTCAGAAGCGGAGGCAGCCGAAGTCGCCGCCGAGCCGCTGAAACAATTGCGCGATCTGGCCTCGGCAAAAGGCGCGCTTGTCGATCAGGGAAATGAGGAGACTAGCCGCAGATTTATCGCGGAAATCCGAAATCTGTCCGATCAGCAGCTGATCCAGAGGCTGGCCGCGCGCGATTCTACCGTAATTTTTCAGTGCGAAGGCCACATTGTTCTCGGGCCGGCTGCGGGCGAGTTGCGGGGCAGCTCGGAGACCCAGGACGAGAATCGGCCCCCTCAGGACGAGGCCTTCGCGCCGCAGCTTTTCCGGCTGCACAATCTTCATTGTCTGGTGACGGAGCTGTCCGGAAAGGTGAACCCGGGCAGCCGTGACGCGGGATAGGAGGCCGTCTGATGCAGAACACGACGCTCTACTCCCTCTTCATGCCGCCCGAAGATTGTTATGGCGACTTTGGCCTTATGTGCGGCTTCACCGCGACGCGGCAGGTCCTGGGGCAGATCCGCCGAACATTCACAGGCGAGATGGCGCGCCCGGTGCTGGCCGCCTTCATCCATCCAACCGTGAATGCGATCTCGGACGTTCCGGGACTTGCCTGGATGTGGATGCGCCTCGAGGGACGCGGCTACAACCTTCTCCATGCCAAGGTGGCGCTTCTGGGTTTTCGCAAGCGCGGCGGAGATGGCTATGTCATTCGCCTCGCTGTCAGCACGGGGAACTGGACACAGGATCCGCTTACTCGCAGCATCGACCTGTTCTGGTCGATCGATCTGGACTCTGCTGTGCCTGACGCACAGGACATTGGCGATATCCGCGCCGCGCATGAGATGTTTGGCTGGCTGCGCGAGCGGGCAGATTGCGCCCTGATCGAACGCAGTTTTGACGGGCACCGGCCAGACGCCTTGCTGGAGGCCGCGATCACAGCCTTGCCCACGTCATCCGCGCGTCCCCGCTTCATCGACAGCCGCAATCAGGCGCTGTTTCCTCAGGTGGTCGAGCGCCTGGGTACCAAGAAGAAGGCCGACCGTCTCATCCTCGGGTCTGGCTATTTCGAGAGCGACGGCGATGGTGCTGCTGGCCTGCCAGAGCGACTGCGCCGCGCATTGGTGCAGGAGAAATCCCTGACGAAAACAGCGGCTCTCGACCTGTTTCTCAACCCGTCCTCCTGTCAGGGGCTTGCTGCCCGGGCCGGTGCCTTGATTGACGCAGGCTGGAATTTGCGCCCTCCGCGCTCTGTCTTGCATGGAACTGATGGGTGCCTGCATGCAAAATTTGTGGTGCTGGCGTCAGGCGAGACCGAGGCCTCGGGACGGGCTTATCTTGGATCCGGCAATCTGAGCATGAACGGGTTTGAGCGTGCCGCAAGCGCCGGGGGAAACCTTGAGGCAGGTGTGATCGTCGATCTGCCGGGAGGACTGAAATGGCCGCGACGCAGAGACACGCGGAACGGTATCGCCGCTGTTTTGCCGATCCAGTTCACTGATGTGGTGACGCCCGAGGCCCTGCAGCAAGGGGAAGGCTTTGTGCGCCCCGATGAGCCAGAAACCCAGCCGCCAGTTGCGTGGCTTATATGGCAAGACGGGGTGCTCTCGGCCCCCGAAGACAAATCGGTGATGGTGATTGGTGTCGATGCGGCTCAGGCCCAGACACCTTGTCCATGGCCTGCACCGGCTCCAGCGATTGTGACACTCGCGGAGCGCGGCTGGCGGCTGCCTGTCATTTCTTCCGAAGCACTTGTTGTCGCTCGCCCCTCCGATATGTCGGTCGAAGATATCCTTGCCAGCCTTGGCTCATTTCCCGAGCCAGGTGATGCTGACAGCGAAGATGAGGGTGAGGAAGGCGAAGAGCCGCTCACCGACGCCTCAGATACCACCGAAGCTCCGCCAGCTGCCTATCCCATTCGCAGGATGATGGAACTTCTGGTGCGTCTTTGTGAGACACAGGCAAGGTTGGACCCGCGGGACTGGCAAAGGTGGTGTCGGGAGTTGCAACAGAACCTTTGCGCTATCGCGTCTCGCGAAAAAACGATGCTCGAGTTCTTCCGGAACGCCAGGGCAAATCCTCTGCCTGCTCTGGCAGATCCGCGTATGCGCCCGGAAGGGGTTTCGCCAGACCTATTGAGAGATGCGCTTTTGGCAGTGTCCGTCGCGTGGGAGCTCAGCGCTTACCCATCGCTCTGGGAACGGGAGGCCGCGTGATGGTGGACTGGAACGAGGTCGCGAGCATTCTGGATCGTATCGCAGGGACGTCTGATGATGCCCTGCTAGATCATGGCCAGAAGGCGAGTGTCACAGAACTAGCGTGCCGTATCCGGGCGGGCCAACGCTCGGCCCTGCTGGCTGATGAGGTGGGTATGGGCAAGACCCGCATTGCGGCGGCGCTGATCGCAGCGGTGCGGGAGGCGGGCGGGCGCAGCGCCATTGTTCTGCCCGCGGGCCTTGGGACACAATGGCAACAGGAACTGAAACGGTTCAACGCCGACGACAAGACATTGCTGCCGCTGCGCAGCTATGATGGTTTCATCTCCGGTTTCTTGCACGATACCGATGCGGAGGGGAGCGCAAGACGGTTACACAGCCATAAGGAGTGGCTTTCGGATCGCCGCAAGCAGCGTGAGTTGCCGGAGAACGGCTGGGCCGCCGAAGAGATCATAATGATCTCTCATTCCTTCGCGAACATGCAGTTTCCCAATCGTGGAGAAGGCCCCGCTGGAGGCTGGCGCCGGGAACTCTTACCCAACGTCGCCCGCCTGATTGACGGCCGACGGCGCAACTTCATGCGCGAAAATTTCCATTCGGGTGAGGTGGGCTATGTATATGCCAGTCGCCGTGCGGCGCGGCACATTGCCCAAACGATTCTGGACCACGAACTGCCGCGCGATGCCATTAACGGCGATCAGAAATGGCTTTCGGCGGACGATTACAAGAACAGGATCCTGCCGCTGATCGGCTATGGCCTGGGTCAGTTTGATCTCATAGTCGTTGACGAAGCCCACAAGGCGCGCGGCGCAGATTCAAGCCTTTCGCGCATTCTCGGCCCGGTAAGCTGGGAAGCGGATGATCCTTTTCGTCTGGGCATGACCGCAACCCCGGTCGAGCTGGACTCCAGCCAGTGGATCGACACGCTGGAGCGGCTCAATGGTCGCGATGACGATCAGGATATTACTGCGCTCGCAGCGCTGACGGAATGGATCACCGGCTATGTGAATGTTGTTCGTCGGATTCAAACCGAAGAACTGGACGAGACGCTGACCGGGGAATTCGAGACCTCCGCCCGGCAGTTCTGCGCAGCATTGCGACCATACGTCCTGCGCCGGGACAAACGCAGTGACCCCGAATTCTGCGTCTTCAAAGACAGTCATGGTGATTATCGTGAGGTCACCGATATCCCGGTTTCACCGGAGGCAGAGGGTTTTACCCGTGACTGGTTGCGCCGCTTTTGTGCGGCTGAGGCGCTGTCGTTACTCCCTCAGGATGATCCGCGTGTGAAACGGGTCAGGCTCGCCGTTGCCCAGGGGTATGGGTTCGGCTTTGGAGAGGATGAGGAAGACAGCCCTTCTGGCATGACAGATGCAAACCTCGTTGGTCCGGCGGGGTTTTGGACGGAAGCTTTCACCGCTGAGAGCAACGACATCTATAGCCACCCTGCGATCCTGGCGGCTGTGAGACAAATCGAGGCCTATACACGGGCCGGCGAGAAAGTGCTCGTCTTCGGCAGGTTCCTGACGCCGATGAATGTGCTGACCAGACTGCTGGACGCGCGTGAGATGCTGCGTCGTTTGCGAGACGGACAGCACTGGCCTGCCAGTGGGATCGGGGAAAGCAATATAGCAGCCGTCATTGCGGCGATGAGGGATCCTGATCTTGCGGTGGCGGGTGGGGTCGACGAAATCGATGTGATGCTGAAAACCCGCTATCAGGAGTGGGCGAGCGAGCGCCGGGCTGAACTCGCACGGCTTCATCGGGAGTTGGAAGACCTTGCGCTGGAGGGAGGAGCTGCTGCATTTCTGTCAGAGATTCTGCGCCATGAGGACGGCAAACAAGACCTTCAATTCGGGGCTTTGCTCGAGGCACTTGGTGGCAGGCGGGAAGTTGCGGGCGCTTCCTGGACGGGGCGGGAAATGCTCGGGCTGTTCGAAAAACTGCTCCTGGAGCTTGCCGGGGATGATGAAGCAGAGAACAACGATACGCAGAAAGCCCGGCTGGATGCCTGGCTGAACGATTATTCCGGGCGCGAGGGCAACTTCGCCAGGATGATGTCAGGCGCAACCGCACCGCAAACGCGGCGTATGCTGCAATCTGCATTCAACCGGTCGTCCAGTTGGCCGATGGTGCTCCTCGCGCAATCCCGCGTCGGGCGTGAGGGCCTGAATCTGCATGAGGCCTGTCGCACAGTGATTCTACTGCACGCGGAGTGGAATCCCGGCATTGTCGAGCAGCAGATTGGGCGTGTGGATCGCAAGAACAGTCTTTGGCTTCGCGAATGGCGGAAATGGAGGGATCATGGTGATGGTCTCCCGCCCCGCATTCGGGTTCACCCTGTTGTCGTCAGTGGCACATACGACGATCACAACTGGCAGGTTCTCAAGGCGCGTTGGCTGGAACTGAGGGCGCAGTTGCATGGCGATGTCCTGCGTCCCGTTCCAGGTCGGTCAGAGGTGATAGATGACAAACGAACCTGCGCTGACCGCGTTCGGCGCGCAGTGCCGGATTTTTCGCCGGGAAAACGTGGCGGTTGAATTGTAGTGTAACCGATACTCACGCTGCTGTTCGGAATAGGACGGAATGAAAGCTGCTATTTTTAGCAACCATTCTCCCCGAGTTGGATTTGGCGTTGATAGGAAAATGGCTGTTAGTAGGTCGCAAGTAATGGTGGTTGCAGCCTCCCGCAACCATCTTAACTGGCGTCGATTGCAAGTTGTGATCGACGCCGGTCCCCGCAACCATCTTTACTTGCTCGGGCAACAAGTGAAGGTTTGATCCTGCCCCCGCAACCAACTTTAGCGAACGGGCCTCGGAGCGATACGCATCGCCGAGGTCCGGATACGCCGCCGCCAGCATCTCCGCCAGATTGCCGAAGATCTCGACCGTGTGCCCGCCGGCCTCCGGCTCGTGGCGCAC
>CAZBKC010000100.1:0-8244 GCA_964492345.1 uncultured Steroidobacter sp.
CAGGGGGATAGTCAACCACCGTCGTAAGCATGTTTAAAACGTTACCGGAGAAACTCACAACCACCCAATGGTGTTCGAGCATGACCGATGCACGAGCTGTGCCAGCGGCCTGCGAGCCTGGATTGGCGTGGATACGGGCGATTCAACCCGTGTCAGTGCGTATACATGCACTCGCGATGTGCGGTGCGCGCAGCCCCCGCGCCATTGGTGCACACAATTGATCAGACGGTGAAGCGGATGGCGGATAGCGGATGGCGGATAGTCAGAGGCGCCGCCGCGGTTTCATCGCTTCGCGGTCGCCCGTCGGCCGATGGAAAACCAGCCTAGTCGCCAGTCGCTGTCTTCCACGGATCGTAGGCCGCGAACGTCCACATGTGTCCCTCGGGATCGGCGCAGGTGCAGGTTGGTTACGGAGGTGCGGTCGGGTTGCATGAGGGAAGAGAAAATCAGGTACACAAACGAGCACAAAGGAGCACAAAAGAGATCCGAGAAGGAGTCTGCTCCGGTTATGTGCTCTTTTGTGCTCCTTTGTGTACCTCTGTCTCTTCTCTTTGCTTACAGCTCCCGCAGGCCCGTCGTGATCGGCAGCTTCGCCGCGCGCAGGCTGGGCAGCAATCCGCCGACGAGGCCGAGCAACAGTGCGTAGATGAGGGCCTGCACGAGCAGTGCCGGCGTCACGGTGAAAGCAAAGGTGATCTGGCTGAACGTCGCGAAGTTCATCGTCGATGCCCGCATGCCGTTGAACGCGAAGTACGAGATCAGCATGCCTGCTACGCCGCCGATGAGACCCAGCAACAAAGCCTCCGCCAGCACTGACACCACCACGGGACCGGAACCGAAGCCCAATGCACGCAGCGTTGCGATTTCGCGTGTTCGCGCCGCGACTGCCGAATACATGGTGTTCAGTGCCGCAAAGACCGCGCCCAGGCCCATCAGTACGGCAATGGCCGTGCCGAGCGTGCGGACCAGGGTCGTCAGCGTGCGCGACTGCTCTTCATAGAACTGCTTTTCCGAGAAGACTCTGACGTTCAGGCGCGGATCGGCTGTGAGTGCATCCTTGAACGATTGCATGGTATCGGCGCTGTTCAGGCGGACACGCATCGATTGATACGACGAGCCCCGGTTGTAGGCGCCCTGCAGCACGGTGGCATCCGTCCAGATCTCCGATTCGGCCACGCTGCCGCGATCGGCGAAGATGCCGGCGACCGTCCACTCGGTCGTGCCCCAGCGCAGCCGGCTGCCGACAGTGAGTCCCTGGAACTGTTGCACCGCGCCGCGACCGACGATCACTTCGAACTTGCCGGGGGTGTAGTTGCGCCCTTCGACGATACGGAATTTCTCCCGCAGCTTGCCCGAGTTGGCCGATGCGCCACGCAGGGGTACGTTTGCTGCCGTGCCCGTCGTGCGCAGCGGCACATCGACGACGACATAGAGTTCGGGCGATGCAATGGCACCATCCGCATCGCGCCTGATTCCGGGTGCATCGGCAATCAGCCGCGTCTGTTCGAGCGACAGGCCGCTGCCCATTTCATCGGTGGCGCCGCCACGCAACACGATGGCGACATCGGCTGCGCCCGCCTGATCGAGCACGGCGCGAAAGCCTTCGGCTATCGACAGCACGCCGATGAGCACGGTCACGACACCGGTGATACCGATGAGTGCGACGATGGACGAACCCAGCCGCTCGCGAAGGTTGCTCAGGTTCAATGCCGTCACCGCGGCGATCTGCGATGCAGTGCCGGCCATTTATGCTTTCCTCAATGCATCGACGATCTTCAGCTGCCAGGCCTGTGCGCAGGGCAGGGCGCCAGCGAGTGCTCCCAGTCCGACCGCGAGTATTGCTCCGATGACATACGTGTTCGCGGGCATGCCCAGTGTCGGGAAGAACTGCTGTATGGCCTGCCCGAGTCCCTTGGCCACCATGGCCGCGATGCCGAGACCGATGACGGCACCCAGCACCGTCAGCAGCAGCGCCTCGGCCAGGACCATCGCCGTGACCTGGAAGCTGGAAAAGCCCAGGGTTTTCATTACCGCCAGTTCGTTGGTGCGCTCGCGCACCGACTGGCCCATCGTATTGGCTATGACCAGCAGCATCGTGAAAAAGACAGCGGAGGCGACGGCAGTGACGATGGTGCCGATGCTGCCCATCTGATTGGCGAAGCTCTGTACGAACGCCTTCTCGGTCGAGGTCTTGGTCTCGGTCGACGAGTTTGCGAACTGTGCATCTATCCTGCGTGCGATCTCGGCCGAGCGGGCCGGATCGGCGATGCGCGTCACGATCATGCCGATCTCGTCACGGCCGAAGGAGCGCGACTCGTTCAGATAGTCGTAGTGGAAGTACAGGCCGGAGTCGTCGCCGTTACCGGCTGTGTAGATGCCGGCGATCTTCATGTCCCAGACGGTGCTGCCATCGGTCTGGGTGAAAATGTTCGAGCGCAACGGGATGGTGTCGCCGACCTTCCAGCCGAAACGTTCGGCGATCGCGCTGCCGACAATGGCGCCGGTGCGGTCGGCCTGCCACGCGGCGCGTTGCGCATCGGGCAGCGAGTACTCAGGGTAGACGTCGAAGAAGATCTCCGGGTCCACTGTCATGGCGGCGATCTGATTGCGATCGTCCTGGTAGACCCCGCCGAACCAGTTCTGCGCCATCGCAATGCGTACGCCTTCCACGCTGCGCGCCTTGTTGAGGTAGCTCTGCGGCAGGGGCTGAATCAGCGTCACCTTGTTGATCGTGACGAGACGATCGACACCCGCGAGATCCGCGCCACCGGTCAATGCGGCACGCATGGTCTGCAGAATCCCGAACAGCAGGAACGCGACGATGATGGATGCGAGCGTGAGCCAGGTGCGAAGCCGCTTGCGTTGCAGGTTGGACCAGAGCAGGGGTAGATACTTGAACATGGCCTAGTTCCAGGGTCGAACGAGTGCAGGCAAGGCAGCGAGAATTTCAGAGGCCGCAAAAGACCGCATAAAAGAGATTTCTATATTTCCTTTATGCGGTCTTTTGCGGCCTCTTCGTCATGCTGCTTGACGAATCAATTGCCCCTTCTCCAGATGCAGCGTCCGCTTCGCACAAGCCGCGGCGTGCGGATCGTGCGTGACCATGATGATGGTCTTGCCGTGGCGCTCGTTCAGTGCCTTGAGCAGATCGAGAATCTCGTCGCCGGACTTTCGATCCAGATCGCCCGTCGGTTCGTCGCACAACAGCAGCGTCGGATCGGAGACGATGGCGCGGGCGATACCGACGCGCTGTTCCTGGCCGCCGGAGAGTTCGCGCGGCTTGTGCCGGGCGCGGTCGCTCAATCCAACCAGGCCCAATGCCGCATTGGCGCGCTTGCGCCGCTCCGCAGCCGACAGCCTGGTCAGCAACAACGGCAGCTCGACGTTGCGTTCGGCAGTCAGCACCGGCAGCAGGTTGTACATCTGAAAGACGAAGCCCACGTGATCGGCGCGCCAGCGGCCCAGCGCGGCGTCGCTCATCGAATCGGTGCGCTGACCGGCGATCTCGATGCTGCCGGAGGTCGGGCGGTCGAGGCCGCCGATGAGATTGAGCAGCGTGGACTTGCCTGATCCGGACGGCCCCATCAGGGCGAGAAAGTCGCCGCTGGGAATGTCGAGATCGAGGGCTTGCAGTACGTGCACGGTTTCGGCGCCGCGCTTGTAGTCCTTGGCCAGGCCGCGGATCTTCACGAGTGTTCCGTCAGTCACGCCGTTTCCCTCGATCTCATGTCATCGATGATTCATGTCAGCCCGATTTCAGCCTGACGCTGTCGCCGTCCTTCAAACCCTCCACCGGCGTTGCCACGACGGTATCGCCGGCGTTGATGCCGGACAGGACTTCGATCTGGCCATCGCGTTCGCCGCCGGTGCGGACGGCGACCCGTTCGACCTCGTCGCCCTGGATCCGCCAGACGTAACTGTTGTCCCCTTCGCGGATGACCGAGGCGGCCGGCAGGCGCACGGACGGACGCGCAGCGACATTCTGCTCGTCGCGGTTCTCCAGGAAACTCACTTTCACACCCATGTCCGGGAAGATGCGCGGATCGAGCGCGTCGAATCCGATCCGCACGCGCACCGTGGCTTTCTGGCGATCCGCCGTCGGGACGATGTTGATGACATGACTGGCGATGGTCCAGTCGGGATAGGCATCGAGCACCGCTTCGGTTCGCTGCCCATCGCGGACGCGGTTGATGAAGGCTTCGTTCACATCGACCTCGATCTCGCGCGACGACATGTCCACGATCGTCGCAATGCCCGTGCGCGTGAACCCGCCGCCGGCGGAGATGGGCGATACCATTTCGCCCGGCTGCGCATCCTTGGAAACGACGACACCGTCGAAGGGCGCCCGCACGAGCAGGTCCTCCAGATCCTGGGCCCGGACGCGCACGGTACCTTCCGCGACCTCTACATCGCTGCGCAGCGATTCGAGGCGCGCGCGGGTCGCCGCCACTTCCGACTGCGAGGCGTCGAGCTGGGATTCGCTCACCAGCTTGTCGGCCCGCAACTGCTCATTGCGCCGCAGGGCCCGTTCGGCTTCGGCCAGCCGTACCTTGACCTCTTCGAGCTTGATCCGCGCGGATTCGAGTTGTCGCTGCGACAGCGCATAGGTCTGCTTGGCAGTGCTGTCGTCGAGACGGGCGATGAGCTGGCCTTCCTTGACGTTCATGCCTTCCTCGATCATCACCTCCGAGACCTTGCCGGTGACTTTTGAAGACACGGTGGCCTGACGCCGCGCGATGACATAGCCGGAGGCATTCAGCACCGCGGAACCGCTACCGGCGGCACCCGACGACGCGACGGCCGTTGCCGTCTCGACTTCGATCGCGGGACTGCGCAGCAGTGCCCAGGCTGCGGCGGCAATGGCAATGGCCAGCACGATCGCCAGGAACCATTTGTAGGGCTTGCCCGAGTCCGATGGCGGTTCGGGGCTGCGTTCGATGCGCAGACTGTCGAGCGCGTTCTGATCGAGTGACATTGGCGTTGTACTTGTTCGGAAAGCCGGGCCGGAAGAGCGCATCGGAAAAACGATGCGGCGGCATTCTAAGGGGTGCTTCGCGCCGCGTTAAAGCAGCACCGGCGAAATGCACCTGAACGCCGGTCGGGATTGCGTCCGAACGATGTGAACCGCGCGCTGACGCGGCCCTCGGCGGTCAGGCCCGTGCCGGCGCGAGCATCGCCGCGCTCAGCGGCAGGGTCGGCAGCGTGAAACAGAACAGCGCACCCTCGTTCGGCCTGGCATCGGCCCAGATCCGTCCGCCGTGACGCTCGATGATGCGCTGCACTGTGGCCAGCCCGATACCCGAGCCGTCGAACTCGCTGGCGCCGTGCAGTCGCTGAAACGGCTTGAACAGTTTCTGTTCGTACGCCATGTCGAATCCGGCACCGTTGTCGCGCACGAAGAAGGTTGCCATGTACCCCCGCGCCTCCTGCTGACCGATTTCGATACGCGCATCGGACGTTTTCGACGTGAACTTCCACGCGTTTCCGATCAGGTTCGTCAGCATGTCGCTGATGAGCCGGCGATCGCCATGGGCGGTCATGCCCGGTTGAATCGTGACATCGACGGACCGCTGCGGGTCTGCATGGCGCAGATCGGCCACGACCTCCTGCGCGAGTTCGCTGACATCGAGGATCTCGCGATGCAGGGTATGACGCGCGATGCGCGACAGCGCCAGCAATGCCTCGATCAGTTCGGACATCTTCCTGACGCCGGCCTGGATGCGCGTGATCCGCAGGCGCTGCTCAGCGCTCAAGACTTCGCCGAGCGACAGTTCCAGCATTCCGGCCTGACCCGCGATCGTGGAGAGCGGCGAGCGCAGGTCATGCGATACCGACGCCGTGAACGCTTCCAGTTCGCGATTGGCGCGGGCCAGCGACTCGTTGGTCTCGCGCAGCTGCTTCTGACTCGGCAACTGCATGATGCGCGGCCAGGCGCGCCACAGCATGATGGCCGTCATCACCGATGCGGTTGCCGCGACCAGTTTCATCAATCCTTCGATCCAGTACTCGGCATGCCAGACATTCCACACCTCCATGACGTATGTCAGTCCGCAGGACACGCTGAAGATGGCGAAGCAGATGAACAGGGAATTGAACGGCAGGTCGCGACGACGGCGGGCGAGACGGAACAGGACGAATGGAATCGTGAAGCAGGCCATCGCGATCAGGATGTCCGGCAGGACATTCAGCCACAGGACTTCCGGTGTCCACAGGTAGCAGTGCCCGTGCGGCATGAAGTAGCGGGTACCGAAAAAGGGAACGTCCATCGTTCTGGCTCCTGTCGATCGGCGGTCGCTGCCTTGCGCGAGGAACCATGCTCCCGGGGTCGATTGCAGGGGCTATCGGACCGGGGCGGAACAGGGTGGCGGCGCTGCCCGTGTCGTCTCAGCCTGCGCTGAGTCTTCGGTCGATAAAGTAACCGCAGCGGTGTCGCATCGGAAGTGCCGCTGTTCGAAGGATCGGTCGGCAGAAACCGCGCAGCGCGACGCAGATACCGCAGGATGTCGGGCAGCGCGCGGCGGATGCGGTGTTACTGCAGCGCCTGATACACGAGATTGCGCATGATCGAGCGGTAGTAGGTGCGACGTTCGATGTTGAGTTCCTGCAGCATCATGATGGCGATGAGCTGTTCCTGCGGATCGATCCAGAAGTAAGGACCGGTGGCCCCGCCCCAGAAGAAATCGCCGATGGAACCCGGCACCGATGCGCGCCCGTTCTCGATGCGTACGCCGACGCCCAGTCCGTAGCCCTGGCCGAGCTGCGGCAGCGGTGCGGTCAATCCCAGTTCCTGGACGAAACCGCCGTAGCCGACGCCGGGTGGCAGATGATCGCTGGTCATGAGCTCGACCGACTTTCTCGACAGCAGGCGGACACCCTCGAGCTCGCCGCCGTTGAGCAGCATGCGGCTGAAGCGCGCGTAATCGCTGGCGGTCGACAGCAGTCCGCCGCCGCCGGAGAACCATTTCGGCGGCCTGGCGGGGTTGTAGCCGACAACGGCTGGTGTGCCCGGGCCACGCAGCGGTTCGGCGAGCCGCGACACCTGCTCTTCGTTCAGCAGGAATACCGTGTCCGGCATCCTGAGCGGACCGGTGATGCGCTGAGTGACGAACTGATTCAGGTCCATGCCGGAAATCACTTCGACGATGCGTCCGAGCACATCCGTGGACATTCCGTATTCGAACGTCGTGCCGGGCTGGTAGGCGAGCGGCAGCTTTGCGAGTTTGTCGATCAGCTCGGCATTGGTCTGCTGATCGTCCATCGTGTTCGCCGCGCGGTTGGCGCGCTGCACGAGCGAGTCGCCGAAGATGCCGTACGTGAAACCCGACGTGTGCCGCATCAGGTCCTGCACCGTCATTTCGCGGCGCACCGGTTCGAGGGCGAGCGTGCGCTCGCCGCCTTCGTTCCTTTCGACACCGACCTGGAGCTGCTGCAATTGCGGCAGGTATTTCGACACCGGATCGCCGAGCTGCAGCCTGCCTTCCTCCATGAGCATCAGTGCCGCGACCGAGGTCACGGGTTTGGTCATCGAGGCAATGCGGAAGATCGCGTTCGGCTGCATGGCCGCATCCTTCGCCTTGTCGCGCGCGCCGAAGTGTTTCGAGTAAACGATCTTGTCCTTGCGCACGATCAGCACCACTGCGCCGGGAATGACGCCGTCGCGAGCGTCGCCGTCGAACTTTTCGGTGAGCCGGTTCAGACGCTCGGGCGCGAATCCGTCGGCGGCCGGCGAGGCGGTCGTTGCAGTCATGGTGAGCACCGTGGCGAACAGACAGAGAAACGACTTCATCGCAGGCTCCGGTTACACGAGACCCGTCAGATAGTAGATGGCGATGACCGCGAAGACCGCGAGCGTCTTGATGCAGGTGATCGCGAAAATGTCCTTGTACGACTGGCGGTGGGTCAGCCCCGTGACGGCGAGCAGCGTGATCACCGCGCCGTTGTGGGGCAGCGTGTCCATGCCGCCGCTGGCCATGGCCGCGACCCGGTGCAGCACTTCCGGCGAGATGTCCGCTGCCTGCGCAGCCGCCATGAAGTGTTCCGACATCGCCGCCAGTGCAATGCTCAGCCCGCCGGAGGCCGAACCCGTGATGCCAGCGAGTGTGGTCACCGTGATCGCTTCATTGACGAGCGGATCGGGAATCGCCATGAGCGCATTCTTGATGACGAGAAAGCCGGGCAGTGCCGCGATGACCGCGCCGAAGCCGTATTCCGACTCGGTATTCATCGACGCCAGCAGCGCGCCGC
>CAZBKC010000100.1:8254-9484 GCA_964492345.1 uncultured Steroidobacter sp.
CGACCGCGGTCTTCGTCCCGTCGGCGAGTTTCCGGAAGAGCGGTCGGAATGCGAACAGCAGCACCGTGAGAATGCCCGCCACCAGTGCGCCCATGACCGCCCAGATCGCCGTGACAGAGGACAGCTGCGTGACCAGTGGCTGGGTCAGCCCGGCGAGTTCAGTCTGTACTACCGGCGCATGCACGCTGGGAATCCAGCGCGTGAGAATCAGGTTGGCGACGCCCACGACCAGCAGCGGCAGGATCGCAATCAGCGGATGCACGACCTGGGTTGCCGCGATGGGTTCGGGCTCGTTGCTGTGTCCGTCGCCGTAGCCTTCGCCATTGCGTTGCGCCACGCGTCGTCGCCAATCGAGATAGGACATGCCTGCGACCAGCACGATCACCGCGCCGCAGAGGCCCAGTATCGGCGCGGCCCAGGCATTGGTGCCGAAGAAGGTGGTCGGGATGATGTTCTGGATCTGCGGCGTCCCCGGCAGCGCATCCATCGTGAACGTGAAGGCACCGAGCGCGATGGTGCCGGGGATGAGCCGTTTCGGAATGTTGCCGCGCCGGAACATGTCGGCAGCGAATGGATAGGCGGCGAACACGACGACGAACAATGAGACGCCGCCGTAGGTGAGCACGGCGCAGATCAGCACGATCGACAGCATCGCGCGTTGCTGGCCGAGCGCTCGGATGACGGCCGCAGAGATCGACTGCGCGAAACCCGACATCTCGATCAGTTTGCCGAAGACGGCGCCCAGCAGGAACACCGGAAAGTAGAGCTTCAGGAACCCCACCATCCGTTCCATGAACAGGCCCGTGAAGACGGGCGCGACCGCCGATGGATCGGTCAACAGCACGGCCAGCAGGGCAGCCAGCGGCGCGAAAAGGATGACGCTGTAGCCGCGATAGGCTGCGAGCATCAGCAGCACCAATGCTCCGGTCACGATGACGAAGCTCATGAATCCCCCGCTGCAGCCCCGATGGAATTAATTCATCAGGTGATGAGTTTCCGGGGAGATTGCCCGGTCGAGGGTCAGGCTGTCAATTCAGGCAAGGTCAGACCCGCCGACAGCCGGCATAGAAGATCTCGCACAAGATCACAGAGATGAATGGCACTGACTTTCGGGATCTCCTTCCACTGTGGGGGCCGGCTAAAGCCCAATGGCACTGCATAAAGCGCTGCCGATTGAGTTGAGGTCGAATAGAGCGTCCCTTCCTCCGCATAGCGGGGGAAGCAACTGTG
>CAZBKC010000101.1:0-744 GCA_964492345.1 uncultured Steroidobacter sp.
CTCGAAGTGATCGTAGTGGCCGGCAGCATCGAGTTTCGCCCGCAGGTTGTAGACGAGGTTCGGATCGGTGGTCGCCGCAAGCTGGGCAGTCGAGTGGTACGTCTTGAACGCCTCCAGCACATCCGCAGCGTCGTTGACGAAATCGACGACATACGTGCTGTCCTTGCCCGGATGCGCACGGTTCAGACGCGACAGTGTCTGCACGGCCTGAATGCCCGCCAACCGCTTGTCGACATACATGCCGCACAGTAACGGCTGATCGAACCCGGTCTGGAATTTATTGGCGACCAGCAGGATCTGGTACTCGTCGGTCCTGAATGCCTCGCGGATGTCGCGGCCACGCAGGTTCGGATTCAGCGCCTTGCTGTTCTCGGTGAAGGGATCGGGACCGGACTCCTTGTCGTTCACTTCGCCGGAGAAGGCCACGATGGTGCCGATGCGATAGCCGTGATCCCGGATGTATTTCTCGATGGCAATCTGCCAGCGCACGGCTTCGAGGCGGCTCGCGACCACGACCATCGCCTTGCCCTTGCCGTCCAGCAGCGGTGCGACGAACTCGCGGAAATGCTCGACGACGATCTGCACCTTCTGCGCGATGTTGTAGGGATGCAGGCGAACCCAGCCCATGATTCCCTTCAGGGCGGCGCTGCGCTCGACCTCCTTCTGGTCGTAGTCCTTGCCTTCGTGCGCCAGCCGGAACGCCAGCTTGTACGAGGTGTAGTTCTGCAGCACGTCGAGAATGAA
>CAZBKC010000101.1:754-9447 GCA_964492345.1 uncultured Steroidobacter sp.
GCATCGAATAGACGTGAAACGGCGCCGGCAGATTGTCCGGACCCGCGGGTCGTGACGGATCGGGACGCGTACCGAACAATTCCAGCGTCTTCGCTTTGGGCGTCGCTGTGAAGGCCACGTAGGTGATGCCGGCATCACTCACTCGCGCAGACATCTGCGCCGCCAGCATGTCTTCGGCGCTGACCTCGCCACCCTCCCGAATATCCTCCAACTCTTCGGGAGACAGCACTGCCTTCAACTTGCTGGCCGCCTCCCCGGTCTGCGAACTGTGCGCCTCATCGGCGATCACGGCGAAGCGCTTGCCTTCAGTGGCGGCGAGCTTGCGCACCGCTTCCAGTGCGAATGGAAATGTCTGGATCGTGCACACGACGACCTTCTTGTCGCCGGACAATGCTTCCGCCAGTTCCGCGCTCTTGCTGCCTTCGCTGCCCTTGATGGTCGCAACGACGCCGGTCTGTCGCTGGAAGTCGAACAATGCATCCTGCAACTGCGAATCGATGACCGTGCGATCCGATATGACCAGCACGCTGTCGAACACCTTCGCGTTCTGTGCATCGTGCAGCTCGGCCAGGAAGTGCGCCGTCCAGGCAATGGAGTTGGTCTTGCCCGAGCCCGCCGAGTGCTGCACGAGGTACTTGCCCGCCGCCTGCTGCGCCAGCACGGCGGACTGCAATTTGCGCGTGACATCGAGCTGGTGATAGCGCGGAAAGATGAGCTTCTCGATCTGCTTCTTCCTGTCGCGCTGCGCGACCAGGTACCGGCCGAGAATTTCCAGCCAGCTCTCGCGCGACCACACCTCTTCCCACAGGTATGCGGTGCGATGCCCGCCTGCCGGATTCACGGGATTGCCCTTGCCGCCGTCATTGCCCTTGTTGAACGGCAGGAAGGTCGTGGCCGGGCCGGCCAGCTTCGTGACCATCTGCACTTCGTAGTTGCTGACGGCGAAATGCACCAGCGCGCCGTTCGGGAACGACAGCAGCGGCTCCGGCGCCTGTCCCTTCGGCCTGGGCAGGCGATCGAACCGGTACTGGTCGATGGCGTCGTCGATGCTCTGCGTGAAGTCTGTCTTCAGCTCCACGGTCGCGACCGGGATGCCATTGAGAAACAGCACGAGGTCGATGCAGTTCTCGTTGTGCAGCGAGTACTTCACCTGCCGCACGACGCGCAATCGATTCGCCTTGTACCGCGCGAGAATGTCCGGGTTCATCGCCAGCGCCGGCTTGAACTCGGCGAGCTTCAGCGGCTGGCGCAGGCCCAGCAACTCCACGCCATGACGCAGCACATCGAGCGTGCCGCGCTGATCGATCTGGTCCCGCAGCCGCGCGAGCAGCGTTTCACCTGCATTCGCGCCGTGATTCTTCGTGAGTGTTTCCCACGCCTGCGGAAACGCCGCCTGCACCCAGGCCAGCACATCCGGCGGATACAGCGCCCGCGCCCGATCGTAGTTCGCCGCATCGCTTTCCGCGTACAGCCAGCCATGCGCGCCGAGGTGCTGGCAGATCTCGAGTTCGAGATTGATTTCCTTGTGCAGGCTCATGGGCAGGTCAGCCTCCCGCGCTGTCGGCCAGCTTTCGCATCAGATCCCGCAAGGCAATCGCAGTCACATTGCCTTCGACGGGCCACGTTTCTGTACCGGCGTGCACGAGGTAGGACTCTTTGGGTTTCAACACTATTTGTGCGGCGCCGAAGCCGCGCGAGAGTGTTGGCGATGTCGAACGCTTGATCTCGATCGTCATTTCTATGCGCCCCCCGCGCTCGAAGACCAGGTCGACCTCGGCACCTTCTTCCGTCCGGTAGTAGTAGGGAGTGCGCCGCTCGCCGGCCGCGGCAATGAGGTTTTCGATCGCAAAGCCTTCCCAGCTTGCGCCGACCACTGGATGCCCCAGCACCTCGTCCCATGTTTCCAGATCGAGCAGCGCGTGCACCAGACCGCTGTCACGAATATAGGTCTTGGGCGTGCGCACCAACCTCTTGCCCACGTTTCCGCTCCACGACCGCAGCCGCCGCACCAGCAGCAGGTCCACCAGCAGATCGATGTAGCGACCTACCGCGGGCGTCGATACGGCGAGTGCCGACGCCAGTCGCGACTGGTTCAGCGGCGTTCCCTGCGAGTGCGCCAGCATCGTCCACAATCGGCCGATCGTCTCCGCAGGCAGGCGTGGAGCAAACATGGGTACATCGCGCTCAAGGTAACTACGCGCGAACGCGCGACGCCAGTTGAGACTTTCCGTGTCGTCCTTCGCCAGCAGGCTCTCGGGGAATCCGCCGCGAACCCATAACCGGTCAACGTCGCCAACCTGCTTTGGCAGCTCCAGGGCATCGATGCCACCCAACTCGACATACTCGACTCGCCCTGCGAGCGTTTCCGATGTCTGCTTCATCAGATCGAGCGATGCCGAACCCAGCAGCAGAAAGTGACCCGCCCGGTCCCCGGCGCGGCGTCGCTCATCGATGATGCCGCGCAGCACTTCAAACAGCCCCGGCGCTCGATGAATCTCATCGATGACCACCAGTTTGCCGGCCTGTGCCCGAAGGAACGCATCCGCATCCTGCAGGCGCCGCAGATCCACCGGACGCTCGAGATCCAGGTACACCGCGCTGGATTTTTTCGGCGCAGCGATGGCACGCGCCAGGGTCGTCTTGCCGACCTGACGCGGCCCGAGCAGCACGACTGCGGATGCGTGGCGCAGACGCTCCTGGATATGTGGTCGCAAGCGGCGAGCGAGCATCCTGTGAACCCCGGAAATCTAACGCCAGACGTTAATATTCCGGGGTATGGAGAGTCAAGAGAATTGATCCAGGCGCCGTCCAAATGAAAAGTTGGGGCCGTCTACAAAGAAAGGCAGCGTTAGCATTGAAGAGATGGCGGGAATCGAACAATCACCACCCAGACGGTCACCATGGAAACCCTCATTGCGCACATTGCCAACTGCACCATCGGCGGAGAGGAAGCAACGCGCCAAACCAGCGGCGCATGGACGCGGGATATGGTCCGTTTCAAAGCCGGACGCTGGCAGTTTGAGTTCCGGCAACATCCAGACGTCGCAAAGGGCCGCATCGCGGCTTTACGTGGAACTTTTTGCCGCACAACTACGGTAACCGTACCGTCCGTCCGCAGCGCGGATCTGAAATCAGTCCTGTCGATGCTGGATGACATTTGCTGGCTGCTGGCCTTCGCGTGCCAGTCCCGGGTAATGCGCTACGCATACGAATACCCCGCGGGTTCTGGCCGGTACCATCAGCACTCAGTTTCCGGTTGTGTGTATAGGTGTCGCCCGCCTTTTGAACTCGTCGATGGCGCCGCGGTACGCAGCTTCGTGGAGCAGTGTCTGCCTGCCTTTTCGAAATTGAAGCGCCGACGGAGGCTGCCGGTGATTTTCGACTATCTCACGCACGTGGAAGCCCCGACCCTGCCAATGGAGATGCGGCTGCTGTCGATCTTCGCCACGCTCGAGTGCCTCAAAGACACATTCGCCCGCTCGAAAAAAATCCCGTATGCCAAGGGTTCCTACCGCAAGGCAGCTACCAAGCCGGGGAAGCCTGGGGCCAGATACACATTCGAAAATCTACTTGTGATGATGTTGCGGTCGGTCGGTATACGCCGCGGAGTGAAGCGGATCGTCAGCCTGCGAAACGAAATCATTCATTCCGGCCTATCCCGGAAATCGTATGACCAGCAGCGGCGCATGTACGAGAACGCGCAGGATCTCGTCCGGGAGTATCTGCTACGCCTCCTGAAATATTCCGGCCTGTACTTCCCCTATGCCGGTCGCGGCACACGAGTAAAGCGTCTCTGATCGATCAGGCCAATCAGTCAGAACGGCCAGCCGTTGCCGCTTGCTGCTTTCCTCACGTCCCCAGCACGAACCGGGCACGCTCGCGACGAAGCATTTCATACGGAGTCACAAATGAAATGCCGAGCCCGATGCAGGCGTTCGGAATCTTGATCTTCCGAACACTCTCTGCCGGTACTTCATGAGTCACGACAGTGAAGCCATGAGCCAGGGCGTGAGCCACGAGCCAGTAGTCAGCCACCTGCAGGAAGGTTGATATGGCCGCGGGCTCGTATTTCTGCGTCGTCGCCCACGCGCTGACGGTGGTCAGTGCCGGGATCACGGAGTTGTCGGGCGGAACGAAGAAAGCCTCGCCACGCTGTTCCGACCATGCAGACAGCTCATCATTGCCCGCGAGCAGTTCGTCCCCTACTTTCTCGATGCTGAACAGATTCCCGGCCGTATTCTTCTGCAACAGCCACTCCCAGAATGCCGGGCAGAAGTCGAACCCGTAGTGCAGATTCTTCGCCTGGATAAAGACGTTCGCGTCCAGCAGGTACGTCATTACAGTGGAAAGTTCAGGCTGCGGCCGAACTCATTGAAAGTTTCTGTTTTCGATATGCCGAGCATTCGAAACGCATCGCGATACAACGTGCGTCCTTCGAGCGTGCTTTCGATCAGTGCCCGCGCAAAACGTCGGCTGACTCGGGCTATCGTCGTGCGATAGAAGTCGCCTCCTGGTCCGCGCACGATGGCCGCGATGCGCGCCAACTCTTCCTGGTATGCGCGGAAGAACTGGTTCCTGTCCAGTTGCCCGGCATCCAGCAGGCGTCGCAGAACCACCAATGTGCTGACCTTGAATCGCCGGGCAAGGCGATCGAGACGCTGCCTGAGCGGTTCGTCTGCTTTCAGTTCGGTTCGGAGCACGTCAATTGGCACCAGCAACTCCGCGGCGACGCGGTTGCACCACACCTCCACATCAACCGACCCGCCGCTCGCCGATGGAATCGAAGCAGCCGTGCTGTCCGAAAGCGCAGAAACCCCAAGCCATATGTGAGCCAGCTCATGCGCCAGCGTGAACATCTGGGCGGCCTTGGAATCGGCGCCGTTCACGAACACCAGGGGAGCCTTGTCATCGGCCAGGGCAAAGCCACGAAATTCGTCGGGATCCAGACGACGCCGGTTGTTGTTGAGGACGACTCCACTCACCATCACCAGCACGCCGATGCGATCTGTCTGATCGATGAAACGACGCAACGCTTCTGTCCACGTCGGGCAATCGCGGCGTTCATCGACATCGAAGCCGAGCGCCTTACGCAGCTGTGCCGCAGCCTCGACGGGCGGCGTCCGGGTTGTCACTGTCCCCACGAAAGGCAAAGCCGGCTGGCCCGTCACTTGCGCGAACTCGCGATACCAGGACTGCCGCTCCTGAGAGACGTAGATCGTATCGAGCAGATTCGGACTGGGGCGCGTAATGGGCCTGCCCGCCATCGTGCGGAAATCAGGGATGGGCAGCGGCTCTTCTGGCGGAGCGGAAAGAAAGAAGTAGCCGATCGGCGCGTACGTGGCTCGCGCGTAGTCTTCCAGTTGCTTCAGCGTCGGCTGTATCTCGCGGCTTTCCCATTGGGCCAGTTTCGGGAAACGTGCCTCCAGCTCCAACACGTCCAGTTGGGCACGGTCGCGCGCCCAGCGCAGAAGATCGGGGTTGACGGCAACACGCATGATGAGTGGCATTTAAGCACAGGCCGCGGGAGCGACAGGAGTCCCCTGCGACCGCACGTCGATCTGGCCGGTGACGGCGGCGGAGATCAGGGCGGTGCGGCGTTCGAGGAGGAGGTCGATGGCGCGTCGGCATTCCCTTGCTAATCCATCAAACTTGGACACCTCCGCCCTCACGTAACTAGCGATACGCTCCTGTTCCTGGATTGGCGGGATTGGAATAACGTAGTTGTAGATTTGTTCGGGGCTTATGTGAGGCACGCTGACTCCCGTGGTCTCAGGCGCGAAATGTGCAACAAACATTTTGGATGCGAGCAGATGGTAGAAATAGTCAGCCTTGAGATCGTGAGTAGGCTTCAACCTTGCCACACGCTGCAATAGCAGACACGGAAGATCCTCCGCGACAACTCTCGCAACTCGCATCCCATCGCTGATAAGCGGTCGATCCATCCCAATAACCAAATCGCCAGCTTCCATTTCGTACTCATCAAGTCCGTCATTCGATGCGCGTCGCCAATAGACGGTTTCGTTCCAGCGCAACTCACCAACTCCCACGTTGATTCCCCTCAGCAGCTTCGTATCTGCGTCATTTGCAGTGAACCCGGAAGATGGAAATGCGAAGCCAGACAGAATGGACAGGTAGAAGCCGCATTTGCCAATCTTCCAATGCGCCGGCACCTCGCCGAGCCATTCGATCCGGGAATCCTTCATGGGGGCGTGGGGATTCAGACCTTTCGTGACCGCGTAGGAGATGACGGCCTGGCGTTTTTCTTTCAGCAGATCCATCAGCCGCCGCTGCTCCGCGACCAGCGCGTCGATCTTGGAGGTTTCGCGGTCGAGGAAGGCGGCGATCTGGACCTGTTCGTCTATCGGAATTAGGGGCAGATCAACTTGAACAAAGTTTGAATAGCGCAGTTCCTGTCCGTCGCGAATCAGGTCTGTTGTCGCGCGAAGCGCTTGAATGAACGTTGCTGACTTAAACAGGTGCGCGAAGAAGGGCGGGTGTACGCCCTTCACCGGTCTGAGCATTACATAGTGAAAGCTCGTCGAACCGCGGAGCCTGCACCACTCGATGCCACCCTGAAAACTTCTCATGCTGATGATGAAGTCGTCCGGCTCGACATGCTTCAGACTGTCAATACCCTGGATAACTTCTACGACTCTGCGACCTTCCATTTGGACAAAATCGGACTGAAAGAGGACACCATACTTTTGCGATGCCGTAAGCATCCTGTCTGACTCCAAGGCAGGTTCGCTGCGAACAGCAAACATTCGCCTGCTTTGGATAATGCCCCAATGCTCCGGCACCTCCCCCAACCACTCCACCCCACTGTCCTTGTACTTCGGATAGCGCGGAAAGCTCACAGCCTGGGCTCCCAGATTTTCGAATGCTGCCAGTCAGTGGGAAATCCCATCGATGCAAGGTCCACTTTCGGATGCTGCCCGAGTAACGCCAGCAGATGGCTGCGCCACTGCGAACGCGGGCTGATGCTGTCCAGCATGAAGGCGAGCATCACCAGCGTGTTGTAGATGCGCTTTGGTTTTTCAGTATTGAATGCCGCGCCCAGCCAGTCGGGCCGGGCCGGAACTTTCATGCCGATCGTCATCTCGCGATTCCACAGGCGACTGTGATGCGCGCATACATTGCGTACGTAAGTCAGATGATGGGCAAAGGATTTGAGGATCTGCTCGTCCACGCCGTACGGTTCGGCAATGGCCGCGCGATCCGGACCCTTCTTCAGATTCTGAAACCACAGCGAGAGCTGCCCGAAGGAAAGCACCTCGCAGGCGCCCCAGAACGGAGGCAGATCAGGATCTGTGTACGTCTTGCGGTAGTGGAGCACGAAGGTCTCCTGGCTCCGGTCGAGTTCCTCCCGAAGCTTGGTGAGGCACTTCTGGTGTTCGCGCTCTCTTCGAAACAGGGCAGGATCAAGATAGCCATGCGCGCCGTAGCGCAGTGAAAGAACATAGGCCCAGCGCGTGCGCAACGAAACTTCGGCCCGCTCGATGGCGTCCATGACCAGCAGACGCAATTTCCGGTCGAAGCTGTAGAGATCGACGATGGTTTCGAATTGCGTGCCGGGCTTGAACGCGTGATCACCCTTTATTGCTGCCGGAATCTCGTCGGGCAACCAATAGGCGCGCAGCCGGTAGTAGCTGACATGGTGGAGAAACTGCTTTGCTCCATCCGGATCAGCGACCGTCATGCCTCGACGGACGAGCTGATCGAGCTGCTGTTCGACCGAAAGGGCAGGTTTGGCGAACTTCATGCCCGTACTTCGGGCAATAAAAAACCCGCCCTGGTGCGCTTCCATGGAGAGGCGTGGCGGGTGTTGTTGCCGGCAATTGTATGGACGCAACGGGAAAAGCCAAGAGGCATTTGCCGGATAGCCGCTAACTGGCTGATTTCCAATGACGGTCCTGTGATCGGCGTCACTTCGAGAACGCACCTACCATCGGCTCCGCCGACACCACAGAGCCCCCTCACCCCAGCCCTCTCCCCGGGGGAGAGGGGGAAAGAACGGAGAGGCGGAGTCACTTCGACAGCTCCCCGATCATCGTGAGGATGCGATCCGTCACGCCCTTCAGCTCCGCATCGATCTCGCTCAGCGGACGCGGCGGCTTGAATACATAGAAGTGGCGGTTGAACGGAATCTCGTAGCCGACTTTCGTCTTCTCATGATCGACCCAGGCATCCGGCGCGTGTGGCAGGACTTCGCGCTTGAAATACGTTTCGACGTCTTCGTTGAGCGGCACGTTCTCGGTGTCGCGCAGGTTCGAATCCGGCACCGGCTTGCCCCTGCCCTTTCCCTTGGTGCCGAGCACGACATTGCCCTGCTCATCGCGTTCGGGGCGTTCGACGGTGATGGTGCGATAGCCGAAATCTTCGTTCCTGAAGATGCGGCTGATCGGCACGCCATCGCGCGTTGCTTCTTCGAAGTTGCCGAACAGGCGCGTGATGTCATCGATGTGGTCCGCGCTCAGTTCCTTGCGCTTGCTGCCGAGGCTCTTGCGCATCTTCTGCCAGGAGCTGCTCGCGTCGATGAGCTGCAGCTTGCCCTTGCGTTCTTTGGGTTTGCGGTTGCTGACGATCCAGACGTAGGTGCTGATGCCGGTGTTGTAGAACATGTCGGTCGGTAAGCCGATGATGGCTTCGACCAGGTCGTTCTCCAGCACGTAGCGGCGGATCTCGCTTTCGCC
>CAZBKC010000102.1:0-9381 GCA_964492345.1 uncultured Steroidobacter sp.
ATTCGCGGTGCAGACGTTGCCGGGTACCGCGTTCCAGGAGTACGGCGGCACCAACACCATCGGGTCCAGTCATCCGGAATTGAAGGCGCTGACGACGCTCGGCTACGGGTTCGGCAGTGCGACGATTGCGTTTCGCTGGCGCTATCAGGATGCGATGGCTGACGTGACATCCGTGACCACGCCAGCCAACCCCGGTGTCGGGGTGCCGACCTACAACCTGTATGACCTGGTCGCTACTTATGAATTGAACGATCAGTGGTCATTCAGGGCAGGTGTCACCAACCTGACTGATGAAGAGTCAGTATTCGTGTCGAGTTCGCAGACGAGCACAGATACGAGTGTGTTCGATCCCGTCGGGCGCTCCTACTATCTGGGCGTCAAGTTCTCCATGTAGGTGCAAGGGGAGGGGCCGAGGCCCCTCCCATCGACCCATGCTGCGCGCTTTGGTAGCAATGTCTGCGATGCTGTTTTCTGCATCGTGTGCATCTGTCACGGCGCCAACAAGATCCGAAAGTGCAGTTTGTGCTCCCAGTGGCGGGCTGATCTTCGTCTGCGATGCCGAACGTCCGGAAGATCTGGTGCTCATTCCAGGAACGCGATGGCTGATCGCGAGCGGGTTCAGCGAAGGTGCCGGGCTCAAACTGGTCGATACACGGGATCATTCGATGCGGCGCTGGTATTCCGGTGCACCCGATCAGAACGCTCTCGACAACCGCACTTTCCCGGACTGCGACTCCCCACCGGACCCGGCGCTGTTCAACGCCCAGGGCCTGAGTCTGCGAGCCACGCAGAGTGCTCAACACACCTTGCATGTCGTCAACCACGGTGGGCGCGAGGCTGTTGAGATCTTTGCCGTCGACGCGACTGGCGAGGAGCCTGTGCTTGCATGGAAGGGATGCGTCCTGGTGCCGCAAGGCCACGCTGCGAACAGCGTGGCGACCTATTCCGACGGCACGATTCTCGTAACAGTTCTCACGAGACCCGGAACGACCATCACGGACTTCTGGCGAGGTGAGATTACGGGCGGCGTCTACGAATGGAGACCGGGCGAGTCTGGCTTTCATCTGCTTCCGGGAACGGAGCTGCCCGGCAACAACGGCATCGAGACTTCGCGCGATGACCGATGGTTTTATGTCGTTGCCTTCGGGTGGCGCTCAGTCGTCGTATTTGCTCGTGGCAATACAGGCAAGCCATTGGGGAGCGCGCAGGCTCCAGGCTTCATGCCCGACAACATTCATTGGGATGGCGACAGGCTTATCACGGCAGGAATGCAATACGACGAACCTGCCTGCGGGGGCATCCGCAAGATCGTCAACGGAAAAGCCGACGACATGCGGTGCCACCGCGGTTATACGGTTGCGGAGTTCGACCCGGCCACGCTGAGCTACAGGATCATCGCGTACGCTGAACCGAATCCGGCGTTCAATGGCGTCTCCGCGGCGACAATCGTGGACGACGAGCTATGGCTCGGGTCGTATCAGGCGGACCGTGTCGCAATGCGTCCTTTGTCCCTGAGGCCGCGCTGAAGCGGTGAGCGTCGAGTAACGATCGAACCGGCATCGAGCGGACATCAAAAAATGCCCGTGCAGACTGCCTGCCATCTCAGCAGCGCTCGAAAACCAGCGAGGCGTTGGTGCCACCGAAACCGAAACTGTTCGACATCACCGTGTCGACACGCCGCGTCTGCGTCGTTCGCAGGATCGGGTAGGCATCGCAGCGCGGATCGAGGCAATTGCGGTCGCGGCCTCTTCGGGGCTGAAGTTGAGGCCGGGAAAATTGCGTGCGTTGGTCTCGCCGCGAAAGCCGACATACACGGCGTCGGCGCCGTGATCCACGGCTGCACGCAAGGCCGGAAGCGTACCCGCCGGGCACACGAGTTCGACGCGCGCTGTGCGGTTGTTGTCCTGCGACATGCCAGAGACCTTACGGCGCAGCGCGGACGCGCGTTTTGATGCAGATCAACTGTCGTTGACATCGGCCGCGAGCGACAGCATCTGCACCGACGCGCCGTTGATGCGGATCGCGCGTTCGCGGTGCAGCCGCTGCACTGTGCGGCTCACGGTTTCGAGGCGGGTATCGAGCAGATCGGCCAGCTCCTGACGGCTCAGGCCCAGCGAGAACCGCCGTCCGTCGAAACCGCGACGTTGCAGC
Source organism: uncultured Steroidobacter sp. (assembly GCA_964492345.1). Classification (GTDB taxonomy): domain Bacteria; phylum Pseudomonadota; class Gammaproteobacteria; order Steroidobacterales; family Steroidobacteraceae; genus Steroidobacter. The sequence continues at coordinate 2,152 of CAZBKC010000102.1, forward strand.
CGTTGCGCCAGATCGAGCAGGAAGGCCGTGACACGCTCGCGGGCCGAACCGCGCTCCGGATGCAACTGAGGTACCGCCGCGCGGCTCAGCAGGCGCACCAGCGCCATCCCGAGTTCCTGCGAGCGCATGCCTTGATGGCCGAGGAATGGGAGTGACAGCTCGCAGCACACGACTGGCTGCAGCGCGATCGCGTCGAACGAATACCTGCCCAGACCGAAGGCTTCCTGGCCGAGTACGTCCCCGGGAATGTGAATCGCCAGCACGCGCTCGTCGCCTTCGACGTTCACATGGACGCTCTTCAGCATTCCCTGCCGGATCGCAAAGAGGGAGTTTGCCGGGTCGCCGGCACGAAACAGCGCCGTTCCCGCGGGGACCGTGCGCATCGCGCCGGCCGAGTGGCGTGTGCGGGCATTTTCGAACGCAATCAGCCCGCACAGCCGGCACACTTCATTGAGGTCACAGGAACGGCAGGCGATCGGGCCGGGGGGGTCGCAGTGGGTGACAAGCTGGCGGTTGGGCATGGGGTTCGATTGATCTGCGTCAAAGCGGTGGACTCGTTGTAGCGCACGCGCTGCGATCGCGACTTGATCGAGATCAATTGGACGCGTTGTCGCCGCTGCTAGGGTCGAGGCCCTGATTTCCTTGCGCGCCCGCGGTGCGACTGGTTCGTTCGATGCATGCTACGTCTCTCGACTACGCCGATTGCGGATATGACACGGCGCAACATGCGCGGCGCTACAGCCGGGTGGCACGGATCATGCCGTCCGTCGAATGGTTCGCTCACTACGAACTGGTAGCGGCCATCGAATCGCTGAAGCGCGAGCGCAACGCCACCGTGCTCGCGCACAACTATCAGCGCCCGGAGATCTTTCACGGCGTCGCGGACGCACAGGGCGACTCGCTCGCGCTGGCGCGCTGGGCGGCGGAATCGACCGCGGCTGTCATCGTCATGTGCGGCGTTCGCTTCATGGCGGAAACGGCGAAGCTGCTGGCGCCGGACAGAACGGTGCTGCTGCCGCATGCCGAGGCAGGTTGTTCCCTCGCCGATTCCATTACCGCGCAGGACGTGCGCGCACTGCGCGAGCGGCATCCCGATGTGCCTGCCGTCTGTTACGTAAATACCAGTGCGGAAGTGAAAGCGGTGTGCGATATCTGCTGCACGTCGGCAAACGCGGTGCGGGTCGTGGAGAGCCTCGGCGTTCCCGAAGTGATCTTCGTGCCCGACGAGCATCTCGCGGCCCACGTCGCCGCGAAGACCGGCGTGCGCCATCATTTCGTGGCGGGGAAGTTGCGAGGTGCACGAGCGTTTCACCGGTCCGGAGGTGCGCGAGTATGGCCGCGCGATGGGCACCATCAATCTGTGCTCACCGTATCGGATCTCTGAATCGAACAGCAGTAGCGTTCGAGGCGACCGGTGAAGGCGAACGCACTCTGCTCCAGGTCCTGAAAGGAATTCGACGACGGCAAACGGATGGATACATGCATTGGCTGCGATGAGGATTGCTTTTCGAAGGAGGACAGGATGCGACGCGATCAGAGCACAGCCCATCCGGGGTTCCTCTTGCCTGACTTCGGATGCTCACGAACGAATCGGGGTCGCTGCGGCGACCCCGACTAGCCTGAGCAGATGACGATTGGGAATTCCCCGGTGTACGTGTGGGATCACTCCCGCACGGTGACGGCGTAGTTCGCTTCATCGAGAAGGACGACGCTGTCGCCATCGACCAGGCAGCGAGCCTCTGCGATCGTCTGACGGTTCGCGGCGATCCTGGGGAATGCCCGTAGGATGTGTCTGCGAACACCCGGCTCATCGGTGGTGGTGAAACTGCGTCGGTGAGTTTCCCTACGTCGAAACTGAAGAAGGGCGGCGATTACACCTTCTTCTGTTCCTTCCCAGGCCACTGGACACAGATGAAGGGGAAGCTGACATTCGGCTGACGGATATCGGACTGTCCGATCCGGGCAGCAATCCATTGTGGTTCATTGGTTGCGTGCGAGAACTCAGGGGCGCGACAGATGCCGACGCCCCGAAGTTGTAACTCACTAGCGTGAGCCGAACGAATACCGCAGATTGAGTCCGAATTCACGCGGTTCCGTGACGGTGATCCGACGGTAGGTCGTCACGCCTGTCGCGGCAGTCGCGAGGACGCGGTAGCTCGTCGTCAATGGTGTCGAATCACGAGTCAGCACGCGCTCTGTTTCCGTGATGTTCTTGCCATAGATCGACACCTCCCACGCGCCGGTCCGGCTGCGAAGTCCAAGGTAAAGATTGAGCAGACCGTAACTGTCGATGTCGTCGATCATGCTGGTGGGATCGTTCTGCGAATCGCCGTAGAGCGAGAACAGACCACGAACGTAGCTATCGATGTTCTGGTTGAGCGGAAGACGGTATTCGGATTGCATCGACGCGGCCCACAGAGGTGCCTGTGACGCGCGATAGTCGACCGTACATCCAGTGATCGTTCCGCCATTCGAGGCATCCTTGATCTGTTGCACCGTCGGCACCGACGAGTTCGTGTCCGGAACGCCATCGTGAGGGGAACGTGGGAAAATTCACGCTACTTGCGTGGTGCTCGAGGGTTGCCTGCCGCGCTGTCGGAAGCGGAACCCTCCCGCATTGACGATGGCGCTGCGCGAATCAGCTTCGCTGAGTGCTGCGCCGTATCCTGATGAGACCTTCGATTACCTTGTGGCCTGGGTGGCCGAGGCCCGGGGGACTCAGGATGACATTGGAGATCGTCTCGATCATGGTCTTGAGGGGATAGGAAAAAGTCGTCAGATCGAACGAGGGCCACGACGCCTGTTCGATGTCGTCGAAGCCGCAGATGCCGATATCGCTGCCAATCTTCAGTCCGAAGTCATATCTGGCGACCTCGAGCGCAGCGATGGCCATGTAGTCGTTGGCGCAAGCAATGGCGTCGGGCCGGGGACGCAAGGCAAGCAGCCGGCGAGCCGCATCCATCGCGCCGTCTCGTCGGAAGTTTCCTGCTTCGCGAGCGGGTTCCGGGAGATTCTTTTCCTTGAGATAGGCGAAAAAGCCGGCTTCGCGCTCACGGCTCGTCGAGGACTCTTCTCGTCCGGCAATGAACGCCAGGTGTTCATAGCCTTGTTGCATGAGGTGTTCGGCAATCTGCCGTCCACCTTCCTGGTTGTTGCCGGACACGCTGACGAAATCCTTGCTGAAGCGCGGACGACGCCCGAAGAACACCAGCGGAATGCCTTCGGCATTGCATTGCTGGGCCAGCTTGGGGGAGAGGGTCGCGGCCATGAGCACGAGCGCATCGACGCGAAATTTCAGCAGGTCATCGACGTGGACGTCCGCGCGGGAGTCATCCTCGGTGGTGAATACCAGACTTTGCTTGCCGTGACGGGCCAGTTGACCCAGGAGCATATCCAGCGCGGAGATGAAGAACGGATTGCGGGGATTTCCGATGACTATCCCGATGATGCCCGACTGACCCTTGATCAGTGATCTCGCAATCAGATTGGGCCGATAGGCCAGGGACTTCGCTGCACGCAGGACTTTGGCCCGGGTTGCTTCGGCAATGCTGGCGCCGGGTGTAAATGCCCGGGACACCGCTGCCTGAGAGACGCCGGCTAACCGCGCCACGTCGTGGGCCGAAGGAGGGGTCGAACGCTTGGCCATCGTTGTTCTTCTATGGGAATGAGTCATCCGGGTTACGAGGTTCGCAATCGCATTCAGCTCGCCCGCTTCGGTGCCTTGCTGAAAGCAGAAGCGCTCGGGATCGCCTGTGCCGCGGCATCTTACTGGAGATGCTGGCGTCTGTGTGTCGGCACCACGTCGCGGTGCCCGGCAGAAAATATCGCGCTTGACTCGCGGGTGTATACGTATACATTTCCTTCCGGTCAATCGAGCCCTGCGGGGGAACGGCCTGCGCAGGCGAAGAACAGCGATGAACGATATTGAAGCGATCCGGACACAGCTGGAAATCAGCTCGCTGAAGGCAAGGCATCTGCGGCTGGGCGATCTGAAGCAATGGAATGAGTACACGGCGATGCTGACCGAGGATTTCGTTCTCGATATCAGTGAGAGCGGCAGGATTCCGGTCATTCATGGCCGAGATGCGGCGGTGAAGCAGATCCAGGCGTCGATCCAGGAAGCAACGACCGTGCATCATGCGCACTTGCCGGAGTTCGAGTTGAGGGAGGATGAAGTGCGGGTCACCTGGGCGATGCACGATCGCGTGGTACGCGGGGCCGGGCAGCCATCGTTCACGTTGTTCGGCTATCACTTCGACCGCTGGGTCCGGATTGCGGGGGAGTGGAAGCTCGCGTCGTTGCGACAGACGACCTTGCATCTGGATGTGCATGCACCCGGGACGGGATCATGACGCCGGAACCCATCATCGAACCGGAACTGCCGATCGTCGATCCGCATCACCACCTGTGGTATCGGCCGGCACCCTTTCTTGACGCACTGGAACGTGACGCCAACCTGATGGCGCGTGGACTGCTGCCGACCTTTCGACGACACGCACGGTATCTCTTCGACGAATTCAGCGCCGATCTGGCGACCGGGCACAACATCCGCGCGACAGTCTTCGTCGAGGTGCATGCGATGTATCGGGCCGATGGGCCTGAAGCATTCCGCTCGGTCGGTGAAGTCGAGTTTGCGAACGGCGTCGCCGCCATGGCCGCGAGCGGGCTGTTCGGTGACGTCGCCATCTGTGCCGGGATCGTCGGCAGCGTGGACCTGCGGCTGGGCGATGCGGCCAGAGATGTGCTGATCGCGCACATCCAGGCGGGCGGGGGACGGTATCGCGGCATCCGTGCGCCTGGCATCGTTGCCGACGACGACCCGACCACGCTGGGGGCGTTCGGAGGCAGGCCCCATGTCATGCTCGATGCGAAGTTCCGGGAGGGATTTCGTCATCTCGAACCTCTCGGTCTTTCCTATGATGCCTGGCAGCTCGAGTACCAGTTGCCGGATCTCATCGATCTGGCCCGCGTGTTTCCCGGCACGCAGATTGTTCTGAACCATGCGGGTGGGCTGTTCGCCCTGGGTCGATACAGCGGCCGCAAGGAGGAGCGTTTCGCGAACTGGCGTGAGAATATCCGTCGGCTCGCTCAATGCAGCAACGTCGTGGTGAAACTCGGTGGACTGGGCATGCCCACGTGCGGTTTACCGTCCTCGTCTTCCGCGACACCGCCGACGTCGGCGGACCTGGCAGGCGACTGGCGACCCTATGTCGAAACCTGTATCGAAGCCTTTGGTGCGGATCGCTGCATGTTCGAAAGCAACTATCCTGTCGATGCCGCGACAGCGGGCTACCCTGTGATCTGGAATGCATTCAAGCGCATCGCCCAGGGCGCCTCTGCGCAGGAGAAGGCTGCGTTGTTCAGCGGCACCGCGCGGCGTATCTACAGGCTGAATCACTGACGGAAGCACCACCCAATGTCCCTGCCGAGCGCACTTCGTGAACGACTGACCCTGCCCGCCATCGCGGCGCCGATGTTCCTTTGCAGCGGCGTGGAACTCGCTGCGGCGGCCTGTTGCGCCGGTGTCATGGGTTCGCTGACGCGCAATCATTGCCGCGACATGGCGCAGTTCGAGGAGCAGTTGCAGGGCGTGGCAGAGCGCGTGGCACGATTCCGTGACATCAACCCACGCCGCCAGGTCGGTCCGTTGGCCGTCAACATCTCCACGCATATCGTCGGCGATGAGATGCGTGCCCACCTGGCCCTGTGCCGTCGCTACGGTGCGGACGTCATGATTACGTCCGTGGGCGATCCGACGGCGACCGTACCGCTCGTCAAGGAGGCCGGGCTCTACCATCTGCACGATGCCACGTCGTTGCGATTTGCCGAGAAAGCAATTGCGGCCGGCGTGGATGGCATCGTGGCGATCGGGGCCGGTGGCGGAGGGCACTCCGGCATCTTGAGCCACCTCGCTTTCATCCCGCAGGTGCGTGCCATGTTCGATGGAACCGTGGTGTTGGCCGGCGCGGTCTCCAACGGGGCCACCATCCGTGCGGCGGAAGTCCTGGGCGCCGACCTCGCGTACCTGGGAACGCGCTTCATCGCCACGCGCGAAGCAGCAGCGCCCGACGAATACAAGGCAATGATCGTGGCAGGCACGGCTGCGGATGTGATGTACACCGACGGTGTGAACGGCATGTCGGCGATGTGGCTCAAGGCGTCCCTTCGCGCAAACGGACTCGATCCCGACCGGTTGCCGAAGCCGCTGAAGCGCGGCACGGAGCATCTTCCCGAAGGCGTCAAACCGTGGAAAACGCTCTGGAGTGCCGGCCAGGGCATCGGACTGATCAACGACATCCCATCGGTGGCAGAACTCGTCCGCCGGCTGCAGTCTGAGTACGTCGCAGCCTGCTCGATTCCCGACATGTCCGCTGCAGCAACGGCAGCGTTGCAGCTACAGGACGCCGGCTCATGACAGAACGCGTGCTTCGCAATGATGTCGGCGGTGTGTGCACGCTGACCCTCAATCGCCCGGAAAAGCGCAACGCACTCGATACGCTCGCATTCGAGGAACTGGACGCGCATCTCGCGGCGATCGAGCAGGACGAGGAGACGATCGGCTGCGTGGTGCTGCGCGGCGCAGGCAAGGGATTCTGCGCCGGTGCCGATCTGCAGGTGCTGGCAGATCCGTCGAAGCCGCTGCCGCCTCCCACGTACAAGCCACGGATCATCGAGCGCCTGGGACGGCTCAGGCAGCCCGTCATCGCTGCCGTACACGGCGTGTGCTTTACCGGCGGACTCGAACTGGCGCTGGCTTGCGACTTCATCGTGGCCGACACCACCGCGCAGTTTTCGGACACGCACGGCAAATGGGGTTTCGTCGCCGCCTGGGGCATGTGTCAGCGACTGCCGCGCCGGATCGGAGTGCCGGCCGCAAAACGCATGATGATGACTGCCCGTGTCGTCGCGGCCGCCGAGGCGAAGGACATGGGGCTCATCGATCTGCTCGCACCGCAAGGCCAGCTCGACGAAGTATTGCAGCAGTTTCTCGATGAACTGCTCGCCAACAGCTGGTTCACGAACTTCGCGATCAAGCGGATCCTGCTCGAGACGGACGGCATGTCGTTGCCCGACGCACTGTCGCACGAACACTACCGCTATCCCGGCAACGCGCCCGATCACCAGGAGCGGATTGCCCGCTTCCGGCACGGCTGATTCCCGCCGGTGTTTTCTTCTAAACACGGCGACATAAATAATGCAGCATGCTGATAAAATGACATCGATCTTTTT
>CAZBKC010000103.1:0-9354 GCA_964492345.1 uncultured Steroidobacter sp.
CCCCCGCTGCGCGGAGGAGGGGGCGGAAAAGCAGCTACGCACAGCAGCTATCGGCAGAGACGCAAAAAAGAGAAAAACCCATTCCGACCTTGCGCCTTTTGCAGCCATTCTCTTCTCTGCATTGCGTCCTGCGCGACTACTTCGCCTGGCTCTCCGCTCGACGCCCCGGACGGAATGCATCGAGCGACAGATCCTTGAACGTGTCCTGATCCGCCTTCATGCGGAACCTGATGAACGGGCCCTGCGCCGTGTAGCGGCTCGCCTCGAAATCATCGTCGCGGAAGCCGGTGAAGTTGTAGCCGATCGAGATCCAGATGTTCTTTGCCAGCACGTAGCCCACATCGATGCCGACGGCTGTTTCGCTGATGCCGGATTCCAGGGAGTTCAGCATCGTGCCATGCAGGCCGACGTCGAAACGCTGCGTCAGGTCGCGGCGCACATCGACACCGTACAGGCTGGACAGGCCGCTGTAACGCTCGTCGTCGAACGTGCTGCGCACGTAGCGCGCGCCGAGTTGCAGCCCGAACTGCGTCCATGGATCGAGCTGCCAGTTGGAGTTCAGGTTGTTGACGATGCGCGCCGACTCGAACTCGCCGAGGGCGTCGATGCGCGACGACTCCTGCCTGAGGTCCAGACGATCCAGCACGATCCAGGCACTCGTGGCCGGTCGATACGCCCAGGCGAGTTGCATCTCGCTGGCCGTCGTAGCAGCGCCGGTCGCAAACTGACTGTCGAACCAGGTCGTCGACATGGCAAACGCATGACCTGCGATCGGTTCGCGGTAGAAACCGCCAGTGAAGAGACGCCGGTCTTCCTGGTCGGAGTTGCGGTTCTCCACGCGCGAAGCGAAGGTCCAGAACTCGCCGCGGAAAGTCGCACCCATGAACGCCGCGAAATAGTCGCCGTTGAGCGAGCCGGACGACAATGCGGCGTTCGGGTTGAATGGGGAAGCCGCCGCGCCGCTCACGGTGCGGCTCTGGTCGACGCCGAAGTCGAGATCCCACCGCTCGCTCGCCTTCCAGCCCTGCATGAGGCCGAAGTTCGCGAACACGCGCGGGCCGTACTCGGTCGCCTGCTGGCTCATGCTCGACTGGATCTGGGCGCGCTCCCACGGCGAAGTGCGCACGCCGATGCGCGTCATGTCGGCATCGAAATCTTCGCCGTCCGCATGCTCGTATTCGGCGAAGAAGCTCGTGCTCGGACGCCAGTGATAATCGACACCGACCAGCGAGCGCGCCGGGAAGTCGATGCTGGAGTTTTTGCCGCCGAGCGGCAGATCCTGGGCCGCACGCAGGGTGATGCGGTCGCGGAACAGATCGACGCTGCCGTTCACGAACGCCTGCTGCGATTGCCGGTCGCCGTCGATGAGCCCCGTGTCCGCCACATGACGTGCACCGACACCCACGGTGTAGTCGTCGGCTTCGCGGCGCACCTCGGCACTCACGTAGTCGCGCTGCGCGCCGCTGTCGAGCATCTCCTGGCGGTAGGTCTCACCTTCGAGGGCGAACTGTTCGGTGATGTGGTAGCGCGCATCGGCACCGACCTTGCGCGTGCCGTCCTCCGAGGCCATCTGCTGACCGAGGCCGAAACCGGCTTCCTGTTCGCGCAGATAGACGCGTGCATCGAGGGTTTCTGTCACATGTTCGAGCTGCGTGACATAGGCCGTCGCCTGTCCGGTCGCAGTCGGAACGTCGGATTCGCTGCGCGCGACCTCCGCCTTCAGTTCGGTCGATGCAGCGATCTGCCAGCGCAGATCGGTCCCGGCGAGACGCGAATCGCCGACGGTCGCGCCTTCCTGCAGCCAGGTCGCGCCGACTTCCACCCGATCGCCCGCGAACTTCACCGAGCCGCGCCCGCCCGCGGTGACTTCCGACCGGCCGCCGCTCAGGACTTCGTATTCGGCCACGATGTAGACCGGATTGAAGCTGGCATCGCGGCTCGGCACCGGCTGCTTGAAGAAGAGCGTGCCGTTGAGATAGTCGATGCTGTAGTCGATGTACTGCGTCAGTTCGCGCGACTCGACCACCACTTCACTGTGGAAACGATCGCGTACTTCGATGCGTACCTTGTCGCTGCCGACGATCAACGGACGGCGCGACAGCCGGTACAGGCCCGACGTGCCGTCGCCCTGCAGTTCGTCCCTCACGTAACCCTGTTCGGATTCCGCGGCGAACGCGGTGTAACCGAATCGCTCACCGGCATACTCGGCCTTGAGCCCGTTGAACGTACGGCTGTAACGCGACAGCTCGGTCACGGTCATGCCGGTCGTGAAGCCGCCGAACAGCGCGGCAAACTGACGACGCTCGATCTTCAGATACAGCTTTTCAGTCGTCGCCGCCTCGAAACGCTGCTCGGTCGCATCGCCGTACAGGGTGTAGAAGCGGTTCGGATCGATGGTACCGAGCAGGCGGTCCTTCTCGGCCTCGTAGTCGCGTGCCGAGTCATAGGCAATCGTCAGCAGCGTGTCGCCCTTGATCGCGCCCTTGGCGAAGAACGCCACCCGATTGTCCGTCGCGTAGCCTTCTTCCAGTCCCGCATCGGCCGCTGACTGCAGGTTCTGGCTGATGGTGTTGTAGGCGCTGGTGCCTTCCGCAATGCCGACGAGGATCCAGTCGCGTGCGCGCGGTTCGAGCCACACACGGATTTCCTGTTCCTGGCGCTCGCCGAGGCTCAGCCTGACGACGGCTGTACCGGCCTGGGCCGTCGGTTCCAGTTGCAGGCGTGCAATACCATCGGCATCGACCTCGAACGTGGGCGAGCGCGTGCCGACCGCAACCAGCTTGTTGTCGTTGCGCGATTCGACTTCCCACCACGAACGATACGGCTCGCCGACGCTCCAGCCGCCGAGCGTGCCGGGCCGTGCGGGACGGCCGTAGGCGTCGAGCATGCGCAGGGCGATCACCGGATGCGTGGTGCCGTCGGCAACGAGCGTCGACGCGGCGCGATCGAGTTCCGCACGCACTGCACCGCCCGCGTAGTGAATACGGCGTTCGAGCTGCGCGACCGTCCGGTCCTGTTCGTCGAGCACGCGCGCCGCAAGGACGTTCTCGCCGTGGCGCAGATCGACGCCGCGCCAGCGACTGAGCGACACCGACTGCGCCGCGTTGCTGGACACACCGTCGAAGTTGAGCGGGCTGACTGCCGCGCCGTTGATCGACAGCTCGACCCGTTGCATCGGCAGGTGCCGGATCGCGATCGACAGGCTCGGGATCGCGGGCAGGACATCCGCGTCCGGATAAACCCAGTCGACACCGGACTGCAGCGTTTCCACATCGAGATCGCGCGGCTTCGACTCCTTCACCGTCAGCGCCGCGGGTGCAGCCGCAACGGGCGCAGGCATCGGCGCCGCCAGCGTTGCGACCGGGAGCGAGACGGCCTCGCCCGTGCGCACCGTCAGACCGCCCGCCGCCTTCACGCGCAATCCTTCGAGTGCGATGTCGACGCGGCCGTGCAGCGCGCGGTCTTTCTCCTCATCCGTCGCAACCGCGCCGCTTTCCACACTCACGCGGTCCGGCTCGATGCGGAGTTGTTCGCCCAGGTACTGCGCCACGATCTGCGCACGCGCCAGCGCGAGCGACCGCGGATCGGCCGTCGCCACGGGAACGCTGGCTGCCATCAGCGCGGCATCGACATGGCCGGTCACGCTGAGGCGCAGATTCGTGAGTTCGCGCCACTCCTCGACGATCCGGTCGAGCCGCTCGCGGTCCGCTGCCTGCAGTTGCGCATCCAGCAGCTCGGCACGCGGCGCAAACCGGTAGGACGCCGACTCGTACAGCATCTGGCCGCGCAGCGCGACGTTCTCGACCGCTGCGGTCGATTGACGTGACGCCGACGGCGTATCGAATCGCGCGACGGCCCTCACCGTCATCGCGCCGCTCGCAGCGTCGTTCATCCGGGTCTGGAATGCGAGCGTCGGCCGGCTGTCCGCGGCGAGCGTGCCGAGCTTGAAGATCAGTACATTGTCCGCGCCGGTCGGCTCGGCAACCGGCTGCGCATCGAGCCGCGCGCTGCCCGGCACATAGGCAAGCGCTGCGGGGAGCATCGTCATCACCTGTGCGTTGTCGATGGCGACGCCGCTGACGCCGAGCGTCGCGGTGTGCTGCAGTCCGTCGCCGTCATCGAACGAGCGCGTCTGGAACTGCAGCGTCACCTCGCCCTTCGCCGGCTGCTTGCGCTGCAGAACGAAGTCGCCGCGCCACAGCGCACCGCCGCGCACGTCGACGAACTGCGAGAACGCACTGCCCGCGTTGCGCACACGCCCGGGACAGGTCGCTGCGAGGTGCGTCGAGGGCACTGTCACGGTATCGAGCTGCACGACATGCGAGCCGGGCGCGACATCGTCGAAGTGATACTTGCCGTCCTGGTCGGTCACCGAGTAGCGGCCGTCTTCGAGATAGACACGTACGCCGGCCACGCCCGGCTGCTGATGCGCTGGCGCCGAGCACCCGCCTTCGACGACGCGGCCCATCAGGATGGCGCGCTCGCGGAACAACTCTTCGCGCAACTGGATGGTGGCCTGCGCGGTGTTGGAGATCGTGCCGTCCGGGCCGACCGCCTGCGCACTGTTCACGAGTTCGCGACCGCGCGCGGCCACCGTGATCTCGACCACGTAACGGATCTCGACGCGCTGGCCGGCGCCGAGGCGGCCGTGAGTGAAAGTCAGCGTGCGGCCGTCGGCGGAAATCTGCGGATCGCCGGCCACCGCGCCGGCGATGCGCGTCGAGCCGGCGCGATAGCGCGCGCCGGCCGGCAGACGGTCGACGATGCTGAGGCTGGCGAGCGCAGCATTGCCGGAGGTGTTCTCGGCTTCGAGCGCGTACTGCACGAAGTCACCGACAGCGGCGACCGTGGTGATGGTGCTCTTGCGCATGAAGAGCTGCGTCGCGGCGGCATCGACCGGCACATCGATGGCGACCGTCGGGCCGGCGGTGACCGTGAACTCGCGACCGAACGAGCCGTCCTGCAGTCGATACGGTGCGCCCGGCGTACGGGCGAGAGCGGCGAGGCTCAACGCGCTCGGGAAGGCACGTCCCGCCGGCGGATCGACTTCGAGCCGGTAGCTGCCGGTCGCGATCAGCGGGAAGCGGAAGACGCCCGCGGGCAGCGAGTACACCGTACCGCCGGCATCGGTCACCTGCTCGCCGGTCACCATCTCGGCCGGATAACGGCTGATGCCGTCGTCGCCGTAGACCGTTGCCAGCGTACCGGTCATGACATCGATGAGACGCACGCGCGCGCCGTCGATGGCTGCGCCGGTCGTCGAATCGAACACGAGACCATAGGGATCGATCAGCGCGCTCGCATTGCTGGTGTCGCGCGCATCGATCGGATCGACATAGATCGAGCTGATCGATGCATTGCGCGCGACTTCCAGCACACAGTTGCCGCTATTCGCCGCAGCAGCGCGCGTCTGGATATAGCCGGTGAAGATGCCGGTGTCGGGACCGGTTTCGGACAGACGCAGCACCTCGCGATCGCCCGCAGGCGTCGAGACGCGCAGTTCGACGACGTCGATCGCCGTCGCATCGAGATTCTGATCGGCATCCGCAAGCCGCAGGAAGGCCGCTTCGCCGCCGTGCAGCGATGCCGTCGCTGCGAGCGCGACGGGCTGCGAGAGATCGATCGGCGTGCCCGCGGAAGTCTGCGGCGCAGGCAGGGCGACGAGGCTGCTGCCCGACTGGCACTGGGTCGGATACACCGTCGTTGCCGACGAACCGGCGAGATCGGCACGCAGGATCGCAAGCGACGACGCCGTCGGCGCGCTGGCCACGACGGCGGTCACTGAATTACTGGCGATCGTCTGGCGATCGCCCTGGGCATTGGCGAACGACACGGACGCCACGTTGCGGATCGCGGTGCCCGGCGCAGTCTGCGCCTGCACTGTGCCCGCGAGCAGGCTGCAGGCGAGCAGGAGCCATCCTGCGAACCATGCACGGTTTTCTCGGCTCACAGACACGCCGAAGGCGGGACGGCTGTTCGCCGTCCCGCCCGCGTCGTGTGTCGGAGCTTCGTATGACCGGCTGTGCATCAGCTCACGTTCCGTGAGAGCGCCGCACAGCGCTGTGGGTTACGCATGGTCGATCGCGATCCTTACTGGATCTCCACGCGGAACGTGATCGTCGCCGTCGCCGTGGGCGCGAGCGTCGGGATCGGCACGGAAATATTGCTGCCGCTGACCGTGCCCGCCGCCGAGCCGTCGAGCTGCAGCGTGTCGGCGACGTAGGTCGTGCTGGCCGGCACCGTGTCGGTCATCGTGAGGGTGTCGGCAGCGACCGATCCGGTGTTCTGGATGGCGATGCTGTACTCGACGATGGCGCCCGGAATGGCCTTCGGGTTCGAGGTGTTGTTGAGCGGATCGGAGATCACGGTCACCGACTTGGTGACAGTAAGTGCGGCCGATTCGATCACGTACTGGCTGTCCACGGTCTCCAGGTTGTCTTCGCCGGCATCGGCGAACACCACCTGCGCGGCCATCGCGACGTCCGGACCGTTGTCTTCGACCTCGAGCGTCGCGCCGTTGCTGCCTGCCGTGGCCGCGCGCACCGCGAGGTTGATGCTGGCGAACTGGCCGTTGGCCGCTGTGGCGGGAATCGTGGCAAGCACGAAGACGCGCACGGTGGTCGAACCGCTGCCGGTGGCCGGGACTATGTCGCCGGGGTTGCCCGTGGCATCGCCCGCATCGTAGACGCCGTTGCCGTTGCTGTCCCACGCCGTCGTCAGCACGAGATCGTCGGCGACGGTGTCGTTGTTGCCGAACACGGCCGTGGTGATGTTGGTGGCCTGCAGCTGGTAACTCTGTACCGAGTTGCCGTCGTTGCTGAGGGTGAACGTCGCCACGACGCCCGTCTGGTTCGGCCGCGCCGTGATCGGCGCGCTGTCGTCGCGGGCGATGCTGAAGTCGACACGGCTGTCGACCACGAACTCCGCGGCATTGCTGGCGATGGGAGCCTGGGCCACGCTGGCCACACTGTAGTTGACCGTCGCGGTGTTGCTGATGGTCGTACCGGCGGTGGTGCCCGCCGCGTACGCGCTCTGCAACATCGAGAACGAGGACAACATCAACAGTGCGAGGCCGGCCTGCTTGAGGTGCCTTGCGATCATTACGAATCTCCTTTGGTTTGACACACGAGTGGCAGGAATCGATGTCATCGCACACGGTCCTGCCAGACGTGTGCGCTTCAAGAAGGAAAGGCAGGTACACAAAGGAGTACAAACGAGCACAAAGTCCGGATCGAGAACCGGTCGTCTTTTTTTGTGCCCTTTTGTGCTTCTTTGTGTACCCGCCTGCTCTTCGCTTACTTCACCAGCGCGCGATAACGCACGAAGCCAGTCGCGCCAGGGGCGAACGACGCCGTGTAGGTCCAGCGGATCGCGCGGTACTCCTCGGGCTTTGCCGCTCGCGTCACGCCGGCGTCGCTGACCGTCAGCGCATCGGCCGTCTTGAACGTCCGGCTGTCGAGCGAGTACGTGATCGCGGTGCCGACGCCCATGGCGGAGCTGGCGACGTACGTCATGTGCTCGGGCACGGGATTGGCGATCACGACGTCGTCGACGGGCTGGTCGCAGACGTTCTTCGCCGTGATGGTCCAGATGATTTCGTCGCCGGGCAGCGCCTTGCCGATCGGCGCAAGTCGCGTGGCCTTGCGGCCCTGCGCATCGACGTATTCCTGCTCGATCTCGGCGACCGTCGTGAGTTCGATGCAGTTCTCTGCAAAGGCCGCGGTATGCAGAACGCCGAGCGCGAATGCAGCGAGCAGCGTGCGTTGGAAGGCATGGTGAGTTTTCATGGTGATGGGATCTCTGGAGAGAACAGGAAGGCTGGGGGCTGGAGGCTGGAGGCAAGAGCAAGAGAAGAGCCTGTGGGGCTTCTACCTCCAGCCCCCAGCCTCCAGTCCCCAGCCATTTCTTCATTCGGCATAACCCCGCCCCTCAGTCGATCGTCACGGCGAACTCGATGGTCTGCGGCGCGCTGGCCGCCGTGAGATCGCCGAGCTGGATGCGCACTTGCGGCGCGGGTGTGGAAACGAGTTCGCCGGCGTCGCCGTCGGCGGCGTCGGAAAGCGGATTGCTGTTCAGCCGCAGCGTGCCGGCGACGTAGGTCGTATTGGCCGGGATCGCATCGCTGAACGCGGCGTCGGCAGCAGTGCCTGAGCCGGTCGCGGTGACCACGACCTGGTAGTCGATGCGTGCACCCGGTACCGGCCGCGAACCGCCGAACTGATCGACGACGGTCTGCGACTTCACGGCTGCAAGCTGCAAGCCGGCCACGACGTACTCACCGATCTGCACGGCGCTGCCGCCGGTGGTGCCGGCCATCGCGTCGAGACCGCCGTCCCCCTGACCGCCGAACAGCGTGCCGGGCGCCCCCGAGCCGGTGCGTGCCGTCGCCGTGAGCTGGCTGCGACCGCGCTCGCCATCGCCGGCGGTCGCGGGAATGTCATTGACGAGGATGACGCGGATGCTGGCATCGGCCGCCAGCACCGGATCGTTGCTCCCGGGCACGTAGACCGTGTCGCCGGCCGACAGGT
Organism: uncultured Steroidobacter sp.; assembly: GCA_964492345.1. Lineage (GTDB taxonomy): Bacteria > Pseudomonadota > Gammaproteobacteria > Steroidobacterales > Steroidobacteraceae > Steroidobacter. The sequence continues at coordinate 8,529 of CAZBKC010000103.1, forward strand.
CGTTGCTGCCGTCGGTGTCGAAATAGATGGGGTTGGCGGCGAGCGTCGGATCGAACTGGTCGCCCGTGAGACCTGCGCTCAGGGCCGCGAGATCGAAGGTCTCGGTGCCGTTGCCCGTGTTCGTGACGGTGAAGACGAGTTCCTGCTGCGTGGCGCCGGGCGTGACCGACGCATCGCCGGCCGCGGCGACCACCACGTCGAGAATTTCGGCGACGATGACGCTGACCGTGTTGGACATGGCCGTCTGCGGTGCACCGCTGACGCTGTACGTGACCTGCGCGGCACTCTCGATGCTGGTGCCCGCGGCCGTGCCTGCGGCACGAACGGCAGTCGTGACGCCCAGCGTCAGCACGAACAGCAGCATGAGTGAACCGAAGCGAATCAACGTGTCCTCCCGCCAGATGAGCAGCGGCCGTCTGTCGCTTGCAGGTGTGTTCACTCATTCATCGATTGAATGCGTACCCCACTGCGTCCATCAGGCCGTTTCCTATGGCGGGCGATTCTTGTTAAGGGGCAACCTCGCATTGTGAAAGTGGTCGCAGTTCGCTCGGCACCGCTCAGGATTCGCGATGAAGTGCCGATAGCATCGCGTTTTCGGCCGGCAGTCGCGGCGCGCGCGCAGCCGCCCTCACGTGATTTCGAGAACTGCGTCGCAACGACGATGTCGACTACGCACGGAGCCGCGCGTGACGCATGCACGAAAGAACATAAGTGCGCCGGTCTGCCGGCGCTTCCCGGTCTTCTGGTGGGTCAGGCTTCAGCCCCAATGGACGCTAAGGACAATGTCACTTACTTAACGAGTTGACGGTTGACAGTTGGCGGTTGA
>CAZBKC010000104.1:0-9327 GCA_964492345.1 uncultured Steroidobacter sp.
GCACGCCATCATGGGCCCCAATGGCTCGGGCAAGAGCACGCTCGTGCAGGTGCTGGCCGGCCGCGACGGCTACGAAGTCACGGGCGGCACGGCGACCTACAACGGCAGGGACCTGCTGGCACTGGCGCCGGAGGAACGCGCGCGCGAAGGTGTATTCCTGGCGTTCCAGTATCCCGTCGAGATTCCCGGCGTGAACAACGTGTACCTGCTCAAGGCGGGACTCAACGCCATCCGCAAGCATCGCGGCGAGCCGGAGGTCGATGCCTTCGAATTCCTGTCGCTGGTGCGCGAGAAAATGAAGCTCATGCAGATGGACGAGAGCTTCCTGAACCGCGGCGTCAACGTAGGTTTCTCCGGCGGCGAAAAGAAACGCAACGAGATCCTGCAGATGGCGGTGCTCGAACCTGCGCTCGCGCTGCTCGATGAAACGGACTCCGGTCTCGACATCGACGCATTGGGAGTCGTCGCGAACGGCGTCAACAGCCTGCGTCGACCGGACCGGGCCGTCCTGATGGTGACTCACTATCAGCGACTGCTCGACTACATCGAGCCGGATCGCGTGCATGTGCTGTCGGGCGGCCAGATCCTGAAGAGTGGCGACAAGTCGCTGGCGCTGGAACTCGAAAAGCGCGGGTACGACTGGATCAAGCAGGAGGCGGCGGCAGCATGAGCGCCGTAGCCGCCAGGACCACCGCCAGCAGCGCAGAGCGATATCGCTCCGTATTCGACGCTCGCCCGCGCAACGACGATACGTTGACGAAGTGGCGGCGCAATGCCCTGCAACGTTTCGTGACACAGGGCTTCCCGACGCAACGCGACGAGGACTGGAAGTACACGAACCTGCGGCGCCTGGAGTCGCGGAACTTCGTTTCCACCGGGCCGGCGACGGGAATCGTCGACGAAAGCCTGTGGATTGCAGATGCAGGAATGCGCATCGTCCTCGTCAATGGACGTGCGCACCCCGGGCTGTCCACCGCCTCCCCTCAGCCTCCCGGCGTCACACTGCTGACACTGGGACAGTGGATCGAAAACGCACCCGGCGAGGTCGCTGCCTTCCTGGCTCGACAGGCCCCCGGCGCATCGGCCTTCGAGTCGATGAACCAGGCGTTCTCGGATGACGGCGTCGTGATCGAGATCGGCGAATCGATCCGCGTCGACCGGCCGATCTACATCGTGCACCAGTGGACAAGCGGTGCGCTCTCAGCAATGAGTCACCCGCGAATTTTCGTGCGGGCAGCACCCGGCAGCCAGTGCGCCCTGATCGAGCACTACGTCGGTTCTGCGGAAGCGGAAACGCTGACCAACAGCGTCGTGACCGTAGACATCGGGGCAGGCGCCAAGGTCAGTCACTATCGTCTGCAGCAGGAATCCGCACGCAGCTTCCATATCGGCAATGTCACGGCCCGCCTCGAACGCGACAGTCGCTATGAGTGCCAGGATATCGCGCTGGGCGGAAGTCTGGCGCGGACGAGCATCGTGGCAACGCTTGAAGGCCCGGGCGCAGAAGCGAATCTGCATGGGCTGTTCGTTCCCGGTGGCACTCAGCACATCGACACCTACACGCTTGTCGACCACGCAGCGCCACACACGCGGAGCAACGAGGAATATCGCGGCATCGCCGCAAGCCGGGGCCGGGGTGTCTACCGCGGCAAGGTGATCGTGCGCAAGGACGCTCAGAAGACCGACTCGCGGCAGTCGAGCCGCAACCTGCTGCTGTCCCCGACCGCCGAAATCGACACGCGACCGGAGCTCGAGATCTACGCCAACGACGTCAAGTGCAGTCACGGGGCGACGACCGGACAGCTCGATGCCACTTCCCTCTTCTACCTGCGATCACGCGGACTGTCCGAGTCGGAAGCGCGAGCCTTGCTGATTCGTGCATTCGCCGAATCCATCCTGTCGATGATCGAACTGCCTGCGCTGCGCGCTCATCTCGAGCGGCAGCTGAACGATCGATTTGCCGCGAGCGAGATTCCCCCATGAGCGCCCAGCCTGCCCTGCGTGCAGCCGCGGTCGATGTAGCCGCCATTCGCGCGGACTTTCCCATCCTCGATCAGCAGATCAACGGCAAACCGCTGGTCTATCTCGACAACGCAGCATCGAGCCAGCGCCCGCGGCAGGTCATCGACGCCATCAGCGGCTACTACGAGCGTGACCATGCGAACGTGCACCGCGGCGTTCACACACTGAGCCAACGTGCCACCGATGCCTACGAGGGCACGCGCGAGGTCGTACGTCAGTTCATCAACGCGCGCGATACGAAGGAGATCGTTTTCGTCCGCGGCACTACCGAAGCCGTCAACCTCGTTGCGCAGAGCTTCGTGCGGCCGGGTGCCGGTCCGGGCGATGAAATCCTTGTTTCCGGTCTCGAACACCACGCCAACATTGTCCCGTGGCAGCTCGTCTGCGAACAGACAGGCGCGCAGCTCAAGGTCATTCCCATTACGCCGACGGGTGAAGTCGATTTCGCCGCCTTCGAAAAGCTGATCGGTCCGCGCACGCGCATCCTGGCGCTGGCGCATGTCTCGAACGCGCTCGGCACGATCCTGCCGGTCGAGAAGTTCATCGCCGTTGCACGCCAGCATGGCGTACCGGTGCTGCTCGACGGCGCACAGGCCGTGCCGCACGGCAGGGTCGATGTGAGCGCGCTGGACTGCGACTTCTACTGTTTCTCGGGACACAAAATGCTCGGCCCCACGGGCATCGGCGTTCTCTACGGCCGTCAGAAGCTGCTCGAAGCCATGCCGCCCTGGCAGGGCGGCGGCGACATGATCCTCTCGGTATCTTTCGAGAAGACGACCTACAACCAGCTGCCATGGAAGTTCGAAGCGGGCACGCCGAACATCAGCGGCACCATCGGCCTCGGCGCGGCGATTCGCTATCTGCAATCCGTCGGCATCGAGCGCATCGCCGCCTACGAGCATCAGCTGCTCACGTATGCAACGCAGCGCCTGCAGACGATTCCGGGCCTGAAGATCGTCGGTACGTCGGCACACAAGGCGGCCGTGGTGTCGTTCGTCATGGATGGCATTCATCCGCATGACATCGGCACGATCCTCGATACCGAAGGCGTTGCGATACGCACCGGACATCACTGCGCGATGCCCGTCATGGAATTCTTCAAGGTGCCGGCTACCGCCCGCGCGTCGATGTCGTTCTACAACACGTACGACGAGATCGACCGCCTGGTCACGGCGCTCGAGCATACACGCCAGGTTCTCGGCTGATGGATCTCAAGGATCTCTATCGCGACGTGATCGTCGATCACAACCGCAAACCGCGCAACTTCGGCAAGCTCGACCCTGCCGACGCGCATGCCGACGGCCACAACCCGCTGTGCGGCGACCGATTGTCGCTGTATGTGAATCTCGACGGCGATCGTATCCGCGAAGTGAAGTTCGACGGCAGCGGCTGCGCGATCTCCGTCGCCTCCGCTTCCCTGCTGACCGAAGCCGTCAAAGGCAGGTCGCGCAGCGAGGTGAAGGCACTCTTCGACGACATGCACGCGCTGCTGACACAGCACGACGCGACCGTCGATACCGGCAAACTCGGCAAACTCGCCGCGCTGTCCGGCGTACGTGAATTCCCCGCACGCGTGAAATGCGCGAGCCTGTGCTGGCACACCCTCAACGCCGCGCTCGACAGCCAGTCCGATCCGGTGAGCACGGAATGAAGGCGAAGATGTTTCACACAGAGAACACAGAGGTGAAGAAGAGATCTTTTTCTCTTCAGAACTCTGTGCTCTCTGTGATCTCTGTGTGAAATCCCGACTCCTAAATCATGCAAAGACACGAACAGATACCGTTTACGCTGCAGCGCGACGTCGAGGCCATCATGGTGCCGGCGGGTGTGCCGGTGAAATTGCGCGCGGACAAGACCGGGTTCATCACGCAGGCGCTCGGCGGCAGTTTTACCGTCTATGTCGAGGGCAACCTGTTTCGTGTGGCCGGCAAGGATGCCGATGCGCTCGGCCAGGAAGTGGTCGCAGGCCCCGAACTGCCACCCGATGCCACCGACGAGGACGTGAAGAATCTCGTCTGGGAACAGATGCGCACGTGCTATGACCCCGAGATCCCGGTCAACATCGTCGATCTCGGCCTGATCTACGAATGCGAGATCGCGCACGATGACAGCGGCGAACGCATTGCGACCATCAAGATGACGCTCACGGCTCCCGGTTGCGGTATGGGTGAAGTGCTGGTGCAGGACGTGCGGGACAAGGTCGAGGCCATTCCGACCATCAAGCAGGCGGATGTCGAACTGGTGTTCGATCCGCCATGGAATCAGACCATGATGTCGGAAGCGGCGCGGCTGCAGACGGGGATGATGTAGCGCCGCGAAGCGGCGCGGTGACGAAGTGACGGGGTGACGAAGTGACGACGGCCGGAAAGAAGGCGCTATGAGCTGGATCCCTGTTGCACCGGCCGCCTCCATCGCTGCCGGCGACTATGCCCAGATCGAGGTCGACGGCTCACTCGTCGCGGTGTTCAATGTCGAGGGCAGGTTCTACGCCATCGATGATATCTGCACGCACGATGGCGGCGAACTGGCTGGCGGTGCAATCGAAGGCGACGTCGTTATTTGCCCCCGCCATGGCGCGCGCTTCTGCCTTCGCACCGGCACCGCGTTGACACCTCCAGCCTACGAACCGGTCCGCACCTACGAAACTCGTATCAACGAAGGTATCGTCGAACTGCGCTCCCTCTGACCTTCGTCACCCCGTCACCTCGTCACTTCTTCACCCCGTCACTTCTTCAAACAATGCTCCGCCTCACTCTCGTCCGCCACGCCAAGACCGAACCGGCGACGCCGGGTCAGGAAGACTGGGACCGCGCCCTGGAAGTCCGCGGACAGCGCGACGCGCCGGAAATGGCACGACGTCTGAAGGATGAATACGGCAGGCCCGATCGCATCCTGACCAGCCCTGCCATCCGTGCGATCACGACGGCGAACCTCATGTCGCGCGTACTGGGCGTGGCGGCTGCGAAGATCAGCCAGGACGAGCGTCTGTATCTCGCCTCGCCGAAGATGATGCTCGAAGTGGTCAAGGATCTCGGCAACAGCGCGAAGCACCTGATGGTAGTCGGCCACAATCCCGGCATCACCGAATTCGCCGACCAGCTTTCAGGCGAACGTTCCATCGATAACATGCCGACCTGCGCCGTCTACACGCTGCAGTTCGACATCGCCCACTGGAACGAACTCGTGTGGGCCACTGGTATTGACGCGGACTTCGACTATCCGAAGAAAGCGTAAGAGGGAGAGCCGGAGACCGCACAAAAGATGGGATGGGGCCGGAAGGGACGAATCCCGTTTTTTCACTTCTCTATTATGCGGTCTTTGCGGCTCTCCTCCTCCTACTCCGCCGCAATCGTCAGCAGGCTGGCATTGCCGCCGATCGCGGCCGTGTTGACGGCGACGATCTGCTCACCATCGAGGTGTAGCCGAGCTTGTACCCGCACTCGCCGCGCCGCGCCAATGGACGCAAACCACGGCATGGCCCGAACTCCAGCCATGGCGCAACGTCAAAGCCCCTCATGAGTCGCGCGTTGCACGAACGTCCGCGATCGACGACAGGTCGCTTTTTCGGTACCGACATCGCCATATTGAAAACGACCGCCGCCGCATTCAGATCCCCTCAACATTGGCCCAGCGAGGAACCTCAGTGACGACCGCAGCGACTGCCGCCACTCACGTAACTGCAAACACCTTCATGACCGATGTGGTCGATGCCTCGGCCACCGTTCCCGTTCTGGTGGATTTCTGGGCACCCTGGTGCGGACCCTGCAGACAGCTGATGCCGATGCTCGACCGGCTGGCGAATGAATATGGCGGGCGCTTCAGGCTCGCCAAGGTGAACACCGACGAACAGCAGGAGCTGGCAGGCCAGTTCGGCATTCGCAGCCTGCCAACCGTGGTGCTGTTCAAGGACCGCACCAGCGTCGATCACTTCGTCGGCGTGGTATCGGAGGCGCAAATCCGGCAGATGCTCGACAAGCACCTGCCCAGATCCTCGGACGCACCCAAGAACCATGTGCAGACGCTCAAAGCCGCAGGTGACTACGCCGGCGCCCAGGCCGCCATCCAGCAATTGCTGGCGCTCGATCCGGAGAATGCCGGCCTGATCGCGCAGTCCGCCGAGTTGCGCGCACTGGATGGGGATATCGATGCTGCACGCGAAACACTCAGAGGCCTGCAGGCGCGCGAACCGAATCTGCCGGCGGTCAGGCGGCTGGCGGCATTGATTACGTTCAGCGATGTCGTTGCCCGGTATCCCGACATACGCAGCGTCCGTGAGAACGCGCAGCGCAATCCGGCCGACCTGGAACTGCGCCACGCACTGGCGGTGCATCAACTGCTGGGCGGCGATGTCGAACCGGCACTGCAAACCTGGCTGGAAATGGTGCGGACGAATCGCCAGCACCAGGACGATCTGGGGCGGCGCAGTCTCGTACTCGCGTTCGAACTGATCGGCGATGCGGACCCCATCGTGCCGCAGACACGGCGGGCGATGGCGCGATTGTTGTTCTAGGAGTCGCGGCCGCGCCCGGCATCCATCGTCGTCATGGCGCTGCGGTATGGTCGCGCGCCCCCGCCTGCCGGATCACCAGAAGTCTGTCCTCAGGCCGCAGCCGTGAGCCCGGCTCGCCGATTCCCAGCTCCCGACCGTCGCGCACCACGGCGACGGCCAGCACATCGAGATCTTCCGGCATCTGGCCGATCTCTGCCGGCTGCACCTCCCGTTCGACGAGCACGATGCGTCCTGTCGCGCTGATCAGGTCCATCACGTAGCTGGCAAGCACGGTCGTCTCCAGCGAACCGGCCATCAGGATGCCGCCGACGCGCGACGGCAGGATCGTGGCATCGGCGCCGCTCTGCCGCAGCAGTTTCTCGTTCTCGGCTTCCTCGACGCGCGCGATGATGCGTACCTTCGGTGCAAGACTGCGGGCGGTCAGCACGACCAGCACGTTCGTGTCGTCGCGATTCGTGCAGACGAACAGCGCCCGTGCCGAATCGAGCATCGCTTCCTTCAGCGTCTCCTCGTGCGTTGCGTTGGCCAGGATGCCGATGAACCCCTGTTCGGCAGCGACTTCCAGGGTCTCGCGATCCACGTCGACGATCAGGATCTGCCGTTTGTCGATGCCGCGCACGACCAGTTCGTTGGCGACGCAGGCACCGGAATGCCCGAACCCGCAGACGATGACGTGATTTTCGAGCCTGGCCTGCATTCTGCGCATGCGGAAATCCTCGATCAGACGTTGCAGGACGAGCTGGTAAGCCGTCCCGACGAAGACCAGCCAGGCAAGCAGCCGTATCGGCGTTACCAGCACGCTGTCGATGATGCGCGCCCGCGGCGTCGCCGGCACGATATCGCCGTAGCCCACGGTCGTCATCGTAACGGCCGAGAAATAGATGACATCGACGAACGACACATGATCGTCGAGGTTGTCATGCAACCCGTCGCGATCCCACCAGAAGACGGCGATCACCACGGCATACATTGTCAGCACCAGCAATGCACGGCCGATCAGCGTGCGACGAACGCTGCTCTGTCCACCGACGAACAGCCTTCGGCCGTCCTGCTGCATCGGCCGGTCAAACGGCTGATACAACTGCGACGCCGGGTGTCGATCCCCGCTGTCTGGCTGGTCCCGCATGGCCGCATTGTGAGTAATCGCCTTTCGCTCGACCAGTCCAATGTGATTCGCTCACGCAAGAAATACGAAAGTGGGAACAATCCCGAGGAATGGGGCATATGCCAGAATGACCTGGCTGGCAGAACATCGGGAGGGCTGTCGTGACTACGGTTCGCGCTGCTGCGATGGCGATCGTCGCCCTCGTCGCCGCACTCGGTGGCTCGCCGGCCGATGCGGCCGAGGAGAAATATCCGTTCTACGGTCTGTTCCGGTCGCGCGATCTCACAACTCTGGGCTTCCTGCGCCTCGACATGCGCCCGGCCTACGCTGTATCGATCGAACCCGGCACCTGGGCCATCGAGGCCGAACTCGGTTATCAGAACACCTGGTCGCTGAGTCCGGATGTCGAGGACTATCTCATCTCGCTCGAACCCACGGGCCGCCGCGAACTCGGGCCCGCGGAAATCGCCGCCATCCAGGCGCTGCCGGGCGAAAACTATCTGCTGGATCTGGAATCCGCGAACTTCGATCTGACCTTCCACTACAAGTTGTCCCGGCGCTGGACCGGCTACGCCATCCTGAGTCTCATCAGCTACCAGGGTGGCTTCCTGGACAGCACCATCGAGGGCTTTCACAACGCGTTCGGCTTCAGCACCTTCGGCCGGCGCGCGCTGACCAGGAACGAGATCCGCCTGCTCTATGACCTCAAGAGTACGCAGGTCGTGCAGTTGCGATCGCCCACCGACGGCGGCCTCGCCGATCCCACGATCGGCGTGCGTTACAGCGGTTTCGACATGCCGGAGAAATGGGCCTTCTCCATCGAGGGTGCGGTCAAGGTGCCGGTAGGCGGCGAGCGGACACTGCTGTCCACCGGCAAGACGGACTTTGGCGTGCAGGCATCGTTGCAGCGTTTCTGGGAACGCAATGCGCTGTATCTCAATGTCGCAGGCGTCTACTACGCCGGGGCCGAATATCCGGTGCAGCAGGGCTCACGCGTGGTCCCGACGCTGGTGTTCGGCTGGGAATATGCGTTCACCCGGCACACCCACTTCAATCTGCAGGGTTACATCAGCCGCAGCGTGTACACGCACGAGCAAACCGATCTCGATGAGCTCACCGGCGAAAAATACCAGTACACGGCGGGCGTACGTCATCGCTGGAATCAGTTCCTGTTCTCCTTCGGCATCACCGAGAACGTGCAGAACATCAACAACACGCCCGATGTGGGACTGCAGCTGGGAGTCGCCTGGATTCCCGCGCACAGGCCGCGGCCATAGCCGGCCGCGTTCAACCGGCGTGCCGCACCGATCCCGCGGCACCGGCTCCGACGACGATGGCAGCGACGTCGCTCACACCGATCTGGCCTGTTTCTGCATCTCGTGCGCCGCCTGCTCACCCATGTAGGCGTGAATGGCGCGACGGGTGAGATAGATCAGCGGAATGAGGGCAAAGGCCATCAGCACCTTGTATGCGTAATTCACCGTCGCCACCGCCATGAACAACGGAATCGGCCATTTCTGCGGCCCGAGCACGAAGGCAATGTAAAGCACGACAAAACTGTCGATGAGCTGGGAAATCAGCGTCGAACCGGTAGCTCGCAACCAGATCCAGCGTTCCCCGGTCAGCAGGCGGATGCGATGAAACACGCTCACATCGATGAGCTGACCCAGCAGGAAGGCAGTGACCGATC
>CAZBKC010000105.1:0-9319 GCA_964492345.1 uncultured Steroidobacter sp.
CCTCCATGTCGGCGACGAGATGCCAGGTCGTGTTGTCGACCAGGCTCGCACGAGGCCTGCTGCGTCCGCAGCCGCGCTGGTCGAACAGCACGATGCGATATGCGTCCGGATCGAAGAAACTGCGCGCGCGCCTGTCGCAGCCGGCGCCCGGTCCGCCGTGCACGAACACCGCCGGCTTGCCCTCCGGGTTGCCACATTCCTCGTAGTAGATCTCGTGCTCGTCGGAGACGCGCAGGTATCCCGTGTTGTACGGCTCTATCGGCGGATACAGCCCCCTCAATCCGGACGATGCGGTCCGTGCCGGTCGCTTGCGCTTGGTGAGGACGGCGTTGCGTGCGTGGCTGCGTTGTTTGCTGGCAGGTGTCTTGCGGACGCTGCGGCGGCCGGCTTTGCGTTTGGACGGCATGAAGAGGCTTCCGCGGACTCGATACCAGGCATTGTTCACGGCACAGCAGCCGACTTGCAAGCTTCGAGGCTGCGATCTTCGATGTTATCGAACCAGTTTCAGCGAGCCGGATGCCATCGCTCAACCACCGTCGCCGTGCATGGGCTGGCGCTTCGAGGAACGCGGCGACAGAGGCGTGACCACCTGCGCCGCGAGTTTACCTCGCGGCAGCTTCAATGCTTCGTTGACGACGATGACCTGCTTCATGCGATGGTGCGGAACGCGGGATTCCGCAGAGAGTACACAAAGGTGGCCAAGACCTCGCCCATTAGAACCAGAACCGCAATCCCGCCACGAACTCAGTTTCGCTGTCCTGCGCCGCCAGGTCGGCTGTGCCGCCGAACAGTTGCTTCCAATGGACGCCAACGTAGGGCGCGAGTTCGCGACGAAACTCGTAACGCAGGCGCAGCCCGGCTTCGAGATCCGACAAACCCGACCCGAGGCCGCGCGCCATATCGTCCTTGCCGTAGAGATTGAATTCGAGTTGCGGTTGCAGGATCAGTCGCTGCGTCAGCCGCATGTCGTGACTGCCCTCAAAGCGCAGGGCGGTTCGACCGGCGTCGCCGACGTAGAGCGTGACTTCCATATCGATCCAGTACGGAGCCAGCCCTTCCACACCGAACGCAGCCCAGGTTCGCGATGGACCCTCGCCGGAGTCGTAGCGCACGCCGGCCTGCAAGTTCCACCAGCGGGCGATGGCCCGGTCCCATACAAGTTCCGTGCGCGTGTGGTTTGCGCCGTCGTCGATCCAGTCGCCTTCGGACTTGAGCATCAGCTTGTCGTAGTCGCCGCCATACCAGGCCGTGCCTTCCCAGCCGATGGCATCGCTGCCTTCGCGCCATTCGAGCCGGTCGAAGGCGAGGCTGCCGAAGCGCGCGGCATCGTCCATCGCCATGATCTCGGCCATCTCCGCGGCGGACATCGGGCCCATGACATGCGACGGCGGATCGGGAGGGATGTGCGATGACGTCGTCGCTGTCGTGGCGACGGGGTGATCGTGATGATCGTGCTGCTGTGCCTGCGCGATGCGGCCGGTTGCGAGCAGCGGGAAAAGAATGGCCACGAAAAGGCGCAAAAGGCGCAAGCACCGGAATGAAGCCGTACACAAAGGAGCACAAAAGAGCACAAAGTTCGGACCGGAAATTTCAATCCGGCCTTTGTGCTCCTTTGTGCTCCTTTGTGTACCTGCCTTTCTCTTTTCCGAGCTTTGCGCCTTTTTGCGGCCATTCTCTCTCCTGCTCATGACGCAGTCTCCTCGTGCGCCACGACCACTTCCCTGAACATCCCCGCCTCCATGTGATAGAGCAGGTGGCAGTGATAGGCCCAGCGTCCGAGCGCATCGGCGGTGACCAGGTAACTCACCCGCTGGGCCGGCTGCACGGTAACGGTGTGCTTGCGAACCTGGAACCCGCTGTGCGGCGATTCGATCTCGCTCCACATGCCGTGCAGATGGATCGGGTGATTCATCATCGTGTCGTTGATCAGCACGATGCGCAGTCGTTCGCCGTGCCGGAAGCGCAGCGGTTCGGCCTCCGAGAATTTCCGGCCGTTGAACGACCAGAGGAATCGTTCCATGTGACCGGTCAGATGCAGTTCGATCTCGCGGCCGGGGCCGCGCGCATCGATGGGACCGCCGAGAGTGTGCAGGTCGGCATAGCTCAGTACGCGGCGTCCGTTGTCGCGCAGTCCGACGCCGGGGTCGTCGAGCCGGTTCAGCGGTGCATCCACACGCATGTCGACGCCCGGTCCGAACTCCGCCGCAGCGTGCTGCGGAGCGCCCGGCATCGCATGTCCCGCGTGAGCGCCGTGGTCCATGGCATCGTGCGAGCCGTGTCCCATGTCGCTTTTGTCCAGGTCTGCCCGCGCATCGAGCGGGGGAATCTCCGCCTGCATGCCAGCCGCCGGCGCCAGCGTGCCGCGCGCGTAGCCTGAACGATCCATCGCCTGCGCGAAGATCGTCCAGGCGCGATCGTCGTGCGGGGTGACGATGACGTCGTACGTTTCCGCCGGGCTGATGCGGAACTCATCGACGGTGACGGGTTCGACCTCCTGCCCGTCGGCGGCGACGACGGTCATCTGCAAGCCGGGTATGCGCAGATCGAAGAACGTCATCGCGGCGCCATTGATGATGCGCAGGCGCACACGCTCGCCGCGCCGGAACGTGCCGGTCCAGTTGCCGGCAGGCGTGTTGCCGTTGAGCAGATACGTGTAGGCGTAGCCGGAGACGTCGGCGAGATCCGTGCGATCCATGCGCATCTGTCCCCACATGGCGCCTTCGCTCGCTGCGGCCCGCCAGCCCTTGCGACCGACATCGGCCAGGAAGTCGCCCGTCGTTCGCTTGCCGAAGTTGAAGTAGCCTGCGTGCACCTTGAGCTTTCGGTAGATCGCCTCGGGATCGATATCGGTCCAGTCCGACAGCAGCAGAACATGTTCCCGATCGGCGCTATGCCGGCCGTCGCGCGGTTCGACCACGATGGAGCCGTAGAGCCCGGTCTGTTCCTGAAAACGCGAATGCGCGTGATACCAGTACGTGCCGGACTGATTTACGCGAAAGCGGTATGTGAAGGTCTCGCCCGGTGCGATGCCGTGGAAGCTGATGCCGGGTACGCCATCCATGTCGGCGGGCACGATCAGTCCGTGCCAGTGGATCGACGTGCGTTCGCGCAGCCGGTTGGTGACGCGGATCGTGACGACTTCGCCCTCGCGCCAGCGCAGTTGCGGCGCGGGAAGCTGGCCGTTCACCACGGTGGCGATGCGCGGCGCCCCGGTGAAATTGACCGGCAGTTCGCCGATCTCCAGATCGAATTGCGTGCCCGACAAAACAGTCGGCGCGGCGGCGAAGAGCGAGCGGCCCGGCAGCGCGATGAGTGCGCCGCCGGCGGCCAGTCCTTGAACGAATCTGCGACGGGAATGCATGGGCATATGGGCTCTACAGCGTCACGCGCCGCAGGCGCAGCGCGTTGGCGATGACGGAAACGGAACTGAAACTCATCGCGGCCGCGGCGATCATCGGGCTCAGCAACAGGCCGAAATGCGGATACAGCACACCGGCGGCGATGGGCACGCCGGCGGCGTTGTAGACGAACGCAAAGAACAGATTCTGGCGGATGTTCTTCATGGTCTGACGCGACAGTGCGCGGGCACGCACGATGCCCGTGAGATCGCCCTTGACCAGCGTGACGGTCGCGCTCTGCATGGCGACGTCGGTGCCGGTGCCCATCGCGATGCCGACCTGCGCCTGGGCGAGTGCCGGTGCATCGTTGATGCCGTCGCCGGCCATGGCCACGATGCGGCCTTGTGCCTGCAGTTCGCGCACCCGGGCCGCCTTGTCCTGCGGCTGCACTTCGGCGAGGACGCTGTCGATCCCGAGTTGCGCGGCGATGGCGTGCGCAGTGACCGGGTTGTCGCCCGTCATCATCACGACCGCGACGCCTTCGCGTCGCAGCGACTCGATGGCGCTCGCACTGTCCGGCTTGAGCGGATCGGCGACGCCGAGAATGCCAGCGAGGCGGCCGTCGACGGCGAGGAACATGACGGTCTGTCCGGCCGCGCGCAGGGGATCGATGCGCTGCTGCCACGCATCGACATCGGCACCGATGGCCGATATCAGCGCGCGATTGCCCAGGGCCACTGTCCGTCCCGCGAGTCGCCCCGTCACGCCCTGTCCGGTGACGGACTCGAAGTGCTCGAGGGTCAGCAGTGCATCGATGCCGGCTTTCGCGGCGCCCTCGACGATGGCGCTCGCCAGCGGATGCTCGCTGCCGCGCTCCAGGCTGGCAGCCATCTGCAGCAGGTCACGTTGCGCCGGTGTCCAGTCGGCGGTGGCTGCCACGGCATCGTCCGTCGTGGCAAGGCTGACCAGGGCCGGCCTGCCCTGTGTCAGCGTGCCTGTCTTGTCGACGACCAGCGTGTCGACCGATCGCATGACCTCGATCGCCTCGGCGTTGCGGAACAGCACGCCCGCCTGCGCGCCGCGGGCCGTGGCCACCATGATCGAGATCGGGGTAGCGAGTCCGAGCGCACAGGGACAGGCGATGATCAGCACGGCGACGGCGCTGACGATGGCGTGACTCAGCTGCGGCGGCGGACCCAGCCACCACCAGGCGGCGAAAGCAATCGCCGCAACTACGATGACGATGGGCACGAACCAGCCGGCGACGACGTCCGCAAGTTTCTGGATCGGTGCGCGGCTGCGCTGTGCGTCGGCGACCAGTGCAACGATGCGCGCCAGCAGCGTATCCGCGCCCACTTTCTCGGCGCGCATGACGAGGGTGCCGGTGCCATTGAGCGTGGCGCCGACGAGGGCTGCGCCGGGCTGTTTGCTTACCGGCACCGATTCCCCGGTGATCATGGATTCGTCCACCGTGCTCGATCCTTCGAGAACCACGCCGTCCACGGGAATCTTCTCGCCGGGACGCACGCGCAGCCGATCGCCCGCGGCAACGTGTTCGAGCGGAACGTCCGACTCGTGTCCGTGCGCATCGATGCGGCGCGCGGTGGCCGGCGCGAGTTTCATCAGTTCGCGGATCGCGGCGCTGGTCCGGCCGCGGGCCCGCAGTTCGAGAACCTGGCCGAGCAGGATCAGCGTCACGATGACGGCAGCCGCTTCGAAGTACACATCGACCTGGCCGTGGTCGCCGCGTGCCGCCGGCGGAAACAGTCCCGGCGCAACCGTGGCGGCGACGCTGTAGAGAAAGCTCACCGCGACGCCCAGGCCGATCAGCGTGAACATGTTGAGACTGCGATTGCGCAGCGACGCGATGGCGCGCTCGTAAAACGGCCACGCGGCCCAGGTGCACACGGGAATGGCCAATGCGAATTCCACCCACGTACGGCCCGGGAAATTCAACGCATGCGCGAACGCAGGAATCATGTGGCCCATGGCGATCGCGAACAGCGGCACGGTGAACAGCAGCGAGATCCACAGGCGCCGCGTCATGTCCGCCAGTTCCGGATTCTCCTGCTCGACGGCTGAAGCGACGAGCGGTTCCAGCGCCATGCCGCAGAGCGGGCATGAGCCCGGACCCTGCTGGCGGATTTCCGGATGCATCGGGCAGGTGTAGAGACCGGTCTGACCTCTGTCCCCTTTCCCTGCGTGCGGAGGAGGAGAATCGAGACTGTCTAGGTAGCGCGCCGGATCGGCGAGAAACTTCTGGCGACAGCCGGCGCCGCAGAAGCGGTAGTCAACGCCGTCGTGTTGCGCGACATGCGGCGAGTCCGGCGACACCGTCATGCCGCAGACCGGGTCTTTGAAAGGCGTGTCGACGCCCGGGCAGCAGCCCGCGCCGTGTTGAGGGTGATTCATATCCGCTGTTCCGCTCTTCGACAACCCAGGCGTGCAACAGGAACCTTGTGGCGATGACAAGGCTGCTGTTCTAAGGACAATGTCACTTACTTAACGAGTTGACGGTTGACAGTTGGCGGTTGACGGCCAGAAAAATGCCTTCCTTTCCGACCGTCAACCGTCAACGGACAACTGTCAACCCGCTTAACTAAGCGCCATTGCAACTAAGGGGAGGCGCACACGATTCGTCTGCAGCCACCGTCGATCGACAGGAGTCTCAGCCGATGGGCGGAGGCGTCGGCGGAATATCGAAGCGCGTCAGCACCGGCAGGGCCGCCGCTTCGATATGAATGAGGCCGGTGGGCAAGGCAACGGCGCTGGGAGAGCAAATGAGAGCCACGGGAAAGACGCAATGAGTCGTGCATTCCGCATGCGATGCACCGTCGTGATCGCAATGCGGACAGGGATGACCATTCTCCGGGACTTGCGTCTCTGCAGCCGCGTGAGTCATCGCCTCCTCACAATGCGCCACAGTCGGCGATTCATCCACGCGCGCACCCGCTACCGCGGGCACCAGCGATTGCAGTGCCATGCAGAGAGACAGGAGCAGCGCGAGAAAGCGACGATTCATTGCCAGACGATGCTACGCCGGATCGGTGGTCCGGGCCAGCGGGAGAGGCGGAAGAGGAAAGAGCCGCAAAAGACCGCATAAAAGAAAGAGAAAAAAATCTTTCTTCCGATCCCTTGTGGTTCTTTTATGCGGTCTTTCGCGGCCTCTTCTATTTCTGCTCCGGTTCAGTCACGACCCGCCACACGCTCGCCTGCCACATAGGTAGCGAGGACCTGGATGTCGTCGATCTCGCTCTCGGGCACCTTGAAGTAGTCGCGGTCGATGAGGATGAAATCGGCCCACTTGCCGGGTTCGAGCGAACCCACGCGCTCTTCCATGAAGGCCGCGTAGGCGGCATCGATGGTGAACAGGCGCAGCGCCTCTTCGCGCGTGAGTTTCTGTTTGCCGTACCAGCCGCCGGGCGGTTTGCCGTCGCGATCCTGGCGCGTGACCGCGGCGTACAGGCCATGGAACGGATTCGCCAGTTCCACTGGAAAGTCACTGCCGCCGGCCAGTCGCGCACCGGCGTTCAGCAGGGTGCGCCATGCGTAGGCACCCTGGATGCGCTGCGGACCGACGCGGTCCTCGGCCATGTTCATGTCGGAGGTCGCGTGCGTCGGCTGAATCGAGGCGATGACGCCGAGCCTGGCGAAGCGTGGGACGTCCTCGAGCGCGATGATCTGGGCGTGTTCGATGCGCGGACGCAGTGCCGTGCGCTGTGCCGCGGTCAGTTCATGCTCGAAAGTATCGAGCGCGAGCCGGTTGCCGGCATCGCCGATCGCATGGATGTTCAATTGCCAGCCCTTGCCTGCGGTCAGGTCGGCGAGCGTTGCGATCTGCTGCGCTGTGTACAACATGAGGCCGCGATGGTGCGGCTGGTCGCTGTAGTCCTGAAGCATCGTTGCGCCGCGGCTGCCGAGGGCGCCATCGACCGACGCCTTGACGGCACGCATCTGCAATCGGTCGTCGAACTCCGCCGGCTTCGGTCCGGCCTCGATCGTCGCACGGGCTTCCTTGCCGTCGGCGAGCATCGCGTAGATGCGTATCGGCAGTCGCTGCGCCGCGCCCAGCGCGCGATACGCCTGGTAGTCGCGAACGGAAATGCCGGCGTCATGAACCCCGGTGAGACCGAGCGATGCGACGTCGCTCATCGCCGCATGCAATGCGCGCTGCAGTTCCGCGTCCGTCGGCGCCGGAATGTGCTGCTCGACGAGCGCGCTGGCAGTATCCACCAGGACGCCCGTGGCTTCGCCTGTCGCATCGCGCACGATCTGGCCGCCCTGCGGGTCCGCGGTCGAGCGTGTGATACCCGCGATTTTCAGCGCGCGTGTGTTGACCCACACGGCGTGACCGTCGACGCGGGACAGCACGATCGGACGATCGGCCACAACCGCATCGAGATCTTTCGCGGTCGGAAATTTCTTGTCGGGCCATAACACCTGATTCCAGCCGTGGCCGATGATCCAGCCCGCGTCGGCGTTGGCGAGCGCGAAGCGGCGCACCCGCTCGACCGCCGCGGCGACGGACTCGCTGCCGCGCAGGTCGGCCTGCAGTTTGAGTTGTCCGAGACCGAGCACGTGACCGTGGGCATCGATGAGTCCGGGAAGGATGGAGTTGCCGCCGGCATCGATGCGTGCGATCCCCGATCCGGCCGGCAGAGTCGCACCCGCTTCGAGCAGGTGCTGTACTTTGCCATTCTCGATCACGATGCCGGCGTACTCGCGCACCGTGTCGCCGACCGGCGTGTAGACGCGGGCATTGTGCACAATCGCCCTCAGCGCGGCTGTGCCGCCGGCCGTCTGCGCAGTCGCGCAGAAGACGAGCAGGGTGCCGAAGAGCACCGGAATGGTAATGCGCAAGAATCGCTGCATGCGTCGTTTCCTGTCGAAAGTAACTGTCTTGCCGCGCGCCGCTGGGACAAAATAGCCCATTCCCGGATCCTGCTTCCAGCCACGACACAACGACAATGAACAGACGCTGGCGCGCCATTCTCATTCTCATCGGTGTCATGACGCTGTGGGGCAGCGTGTTCGTGATGACCAAGGATGTCATCGATGCCGTGCCGCCGCTGACGCTGGCGTTCATGCGTGTTGCGATCGGCTTCCTCGTCCTGCTGCCTTTCGCACTTGGCAGGCTGCGGCGTCAGCCATCGCCCCGACCGCCGTTGCCCTGGCGGGACATGCTGACGATGGGCGTCATCGGTGTCGCGTTCTACTACGCCGTGTTCAATTTCGGACTCTTCTATACCTCCGCCTCACAGGGTGCGCTGGTGCAAAGTTCGATCCCGGCAATGACGGCGCTGGTCGCCATGCTCTGGCTCGGCGAGCCGGCCACGCGATCGCGTCTGACAGGCATCGCGCTGTCGGTGGTCGGCGTGCTCGTGATTTTCTCCGGCAGTCCTGCGGATCGGTCGGCAGCATCGCCGATGCTGGGCAACCTGCTGGTGTTCGCGAGCGTGATCGCCTGGGGTATCTACACCTCGTGCGCGAAGCGGTGTGCGCACGTCGATGCGATGATCCTCACGGCCGGCGTCATCGGTGTGGGAGGGGTGTTGCTGCTGCCCTGTGCAGCGATCGAGTTGGGCGGTCAGCCGCTGCCGGTCCTGAGCGGGATCGAATGGATTGAAGTCGTTCTGCTCGGCGCTGGCGCCTCCGGCGTCGCGTACATGCTCTACAACCTGGCGCTGCAGGACATCGATGCCAGCCAGGCCGGCGTATTCGCCAACCTGATTCCCGTGGTCGGCGTCGCCAGCGGCATCATCGTCCTCGGCGATCCCATCTCCGTCCGCGCGATCATCGGCGGCCTGGTCGTCATCGCCGGTGTCTGGATCACCGGCGCGGAGCGCACGCAGCGACCTGTTACGCAGGGTGCGTGAATCGGAGAACTTCACAAAAGAACGAAGAAGTTCAAGTTAAGTCCGTCATTCCCGCGCAGGCGGGGATCCAGCTCTGAAATCGAGCATGGATTCCCGCCTGCGCGG
>CAZBKC010000106.1:0-9277 GCA_964492345.1 uncultured Steroidobacter sp.
AGGCGTCCGCTTCGCCAGGCCCAGCATGTTGATGGCGCCGTGGACGCTCGATTTGGTGGTCTGTACCGGATCGAACTGGTAGTGGACCGGCGATGCGGCGCAGGCGAGGTTGTAGATCTCGTCCACTTCCAGATAGATCGGGAAGGTCACATCGTGCCGGATCAGCTCGAACCGCGGGTGCGTCAGCAGGTGCGCCACATTGTCCCGGCTGCCCGTGAAGAAGTTGTCGAGACAGATGACCGTCCGACCCTGGGCCAGCAAGAGGTCGCACCGGCTCCACCCGTTACCAGCACCTGACCGGACTGCAATGATTTCGGCATATATCTCGTCACACTCTTTAGGGTTCTGCTCGATACACGACCCTCCCCGGCCAGTTTCCTGGCCGATCAGCAGGGTCGGTCCGATCTGTAATTGAGGATTCTAACTGAGGCAACCGGTACTGCGGCGACAACAGTCCGCACGATGAGTCCCGCGGCCCGCGCACCAGTCCAACGCAGCCGGAACTCAAGCGCGCTCCGGGACAGGTCAATCTAACGAAACCGCTCCCGCAGATGCCCGGCCAGCCGCAGCGACATGGCCACGATGGTCATCGTCGGATTGGCGTACCCGGCGCATGGAAACACCGAACTGCCGGCGATATAGAGGTTGTCCACGCCATGCACCCTGCAGTCCGTGTCCACGACACCCGCGGAAGGCTGCGAGCTCATGCGTGTGGTGCCCATGTGATGGGAGGCGTCGGTAAAGGTCATTGACCCTTCCGTGGGCTGCAGCTGGCCGATGCCGTGGCGTTCGAGTTCCTGCGCCAGCAGCGTCTGCATCTTCAGCACGGATTCCCGGATCTCGTCACCGATGCGCCAGTGCAACCGCAGTCTGGGCATGCCGAGACGATCCACGTCGTCGCCCAGTGTCACGCGGCTGTCACGATCCGGGGGTTGCTCGCAGAAATAAACGACGACATAGGTGCGCTCGACCGGCTTGCGCGGGATGAGCTGCCGGGCTGCGAAATACCAGCGATACACCTGATGCGGCATCAGTTCCTTGGGGCTCAGCAGGTAGATCATGTTCGGAATGTCGCTGAGCCGTGACTTCGAAAACTCGAAACGGCTGCCCGCATGACCGCGGCGCAGGGCAACCTTCATCGTCTGAACGAATGCCTGGTAGTGGGCCTCCGCATAGCTCGAGGTCTGCTCTTCCAGCGTCAGGTAGTGATTGAGCAATCCATGGCGACGCTGGGTCTCGGGCGACAGTCCCACGCCCAACTGGAACTTGCCATGGGCCACGGGCCTGCCCCGCAGCAACGCCAGCTTCTGATCCGCGCGGATACGCACCTTGCCGAACACCGTGCGCGGGTGATCCATGAAATACCGGCCAACATGGTCGTGAGCATTGCCGATGCCGTGACGCTGGACATCGCGGGACGACAACAGCAGCCGCGCGTTTTCCAGACCACCGCAGGCCAGCACGAACGCCCGGGCGCGAATCGTGGTGACGCCGCCCGCGAGCGTCTTCACGGTCAGCGACTGCACATGGCCACCATCGTCATGTAGGTGGATGCCCGTCACCGACCCGTTGAGCAGCACGCGCACGTTCGCTGCCCGCCGCAGTGCCGAACGGTAGGTCGAACCGAAGCGCATCGCGCTCTTGCCCCACAGCGAGACTGTCGGCACAAACGGTCCTTCGGGCAGAAACAGCTGCCGTTCGGCCACAGAGAGACGTTTGCCGATCGATTCGGCACCCACATCCGCCTGCGCCGGCAGTTGCAGGAGCTGCGCCGCTCCGGGGTAGTAAGGATCGATCTGGTCACGTCCGATGGGCCAGCCGCTGTATGGAACCCAGTCGCGCGTTTCGAAATCGATATCGGCCAGTTCCATGCTGCGTCCGGCCCACAGATTGCAGCTGCCGCCGAAGTAACGCGCACGCGACATGTAGTTGGGCCGCAGGGCGTAGCCGGTGCTTTCCAGATCGTAGAGTTGCTGCGTCTCTTCGTCCGGAATCAGTCCGCCGCTCTCCACCAGACAGACATCGCGCTTCCCGCCTGCAAACTGCAGCGCCAGGCTGATACCGGCCGCGCCGGCGCCCACGATGCACAGGTCCGTGTCGATGCTCGCCGGTCCGGTTGTAGAGTCGAGAATGGTCACTGGATCGTCCGTTTGCCACTGGCCCGCATCCGGACCGGTGGACGTAGTCTGTGGGTTCTATTGATCGCCATGCGAGTGCAGTAGAGTCCGGATCATCCACGCACCCGCACCTGTTCTAGAAGGATTCCAGACATTGTTCTAGAAGGATTCCAGACATGGGGAAGCTGGTCGAACGCATCGAGGACGCAGTCAGCGGCACGGCGCTTGAAGCACCCGCGCTATGGACCTGGTCGCAGCTCAAGTCGATCGGCCGACCCCGGGCACTGCAGTCGGTGGAATATGACCGCCAAACCACTGCAATCCTCAAGCGACTGCTGCACAGGGATTCGAACTGCATCGACATCGGCGCACATCGCGGCGGCATTCTGCGACAGATCGTTGAACTGGCTCCCAACGGCAAGCATCTCGCGTTCGAACCGCTGCCGCACCTGGCTCAGAAGGTGAGCAAACGTTTCCCTTCAGTCACAGTCCACCAGATCGCACTGAGCGATGTCGAAGGCACCGCCACGTTCTGTTATGTCGTCGACGACCCTGGCCGCAGCGGATTACGCAAGATGGGCCACATCGATGCTCGATCGAGGACACAGGAGATCCGTGTGCGGACCGGGCGACTGGACGACTTCGCTCCGGACCGGCAGATCGCATTCATCAAGATAGACGTCGAGGGCGCGCAACTGCAGGTCCTGCACGGAGCATTGCAGACCATCAGCCACAACAGGCCGCACATCGTATTCGAGCATGGCATGCTGGCCAAGGAAAGCTACGGCACAACGTCGGACATGATCTTCGATGTCCTTGTGGAGCAGTGCGGACTCAAGATTTCGCGACTTCGCGACTGGCTGCACGGGGTGGCGCCCCTGACCCGCGTCGGGTTCGATGCTCACGTGGGCTACCATCCGACGTCGGAATTCATGTTCATCGCGCATCCCTGACCGCGCTGCCTGCTAAACCAAGCATCACTGGACGAGCGCAGGACATGAGCTTGATCACATTGCAGGCGATCGGTTCCTACGCAGACGACACGGCTGTGTCAATACGACTGCGGTTGGCAGCCCAGTGCCAGGCAGCGTGTCCGAGGACGACGAATGCCACCACGACGACAGGCAGCGCCGGCATGGAATAGCGCGGAATGAAGTGCGAAAACAACGCGTAAAACATCACCATCCCGAACGCGGGCGTAAGAAACAGTCCGAAAAGATAGTCACGTTGGCGTGCGGCCCATAACAGGCCGATAACCAGCAACGGGAAGGCAAAGAATGCACCACGCCAGAGAAAGAGCGGAGTCATCGCCAGATGCTCCAATGGCCGCTCCTTGATCATCTGAATGGCGCGCTCTTTCTGCATGTCACTGGCTTCGACTATCGCCGCTGGCTCCTTGTAGCCCTGCTGCATCAAGCTAATGATCAATCGGGAAAGCTCCGCTCTGCTTCTCCGATAGTTTGAAACAGTGTCCTCAGGACGCCCTAACAATTCTGCCTGCAGATCAGCGGCTGCAAAGGATGTATTCGCTCCCCGATTGAGTCCTTGCAAACGTCCACCGTGCTCATAATCGGCATTGGAAAAGCCGAATAACCGACGCAGAAGGCCGTTGATCGGCCATGGCGCCCAGAACGAAAGTGCGCCGCGCCTCTCCTCGCTCGTCATTCGGTTGTCCACCGCCCGGTGATAGAGGATTTCGCCTCCCCGTGCAACGATTTCGAAATGGCCCAACGCCACATAATTCCGATACATCCACGGAACAGCCACTATGGAGAATGCCAAGGCCACTATTGCCATGTGAAGAACAGGCAGCGCGGAGGCAGTCTGTCTCCAAGCAAGCAACCTGACGAGCAAGAGCACGAAGAACAAACCAGCAAACACATAAAGAAATACAGCCTTTACTAAAGCGAGTAGCGCAAACGTTAGACCAGCGCCGGCCATATACTTCCAGTTCCGTCGGGCAATGGCCAGGACCAGCAGGAAGGAACCGAGACTCAGCAACGCCGCAGCGGGCGACTCTGTGTAGAGACTGTTCAGCAGATACCGAGCCCTGTCTGCATCGAATAGGGGCATATTGACCAACACGACCCCTGCGATTGCCGCTGAAGGAGACGACGTAAAGTACAGAGTGGAGCCGAATACCACGGCGCACAGCAATGCAAACCAGAAAACGTTCTGCAGTTTCAGCACTCGCGCGCGATTGCCACTGAAATATGCATTGTCCTCGACCGGGCCAGCGGCGAGTTCCATCAGCCTGATCATGATTGCACTCACTGCAACCGGCACCGGTTCGCGGGTCATCGCCGGCGTGAACGGCGCCTGCGCATCGATCGAAGCGACGCCCTGATGCGCCAGGTTGACGGCCATGCGCAACGTCTCTGCTGCATCCTTCTCGACAGCCGACCCGGTGAGTTGCACAGTCCAGAAGGCAGCCAGCACCACACTCATGATGCCTGCCACAAGCCACCGCCTGTTGGTCAGGAGAACATCCAGTTGCGTGATGAGATTCATCCTGCGTTCGAATCCTCGCTAGCCATCGCACTCGCTGAACAATCGATACTCCAGCTTGCGAAGCCGATAGAGCACAATCTGCGTCAACTGCCGATGCTTGTTCGCAATGTCGGCCTGTATGCCGAAGAGCAGGATGAGCACGCCGACAAGCAACAGGCCGGTACCAATGGTCAACGACTGCACGTGGCGACCGATTCCACCCTCACCCATCAGATGAAGGATGACGAAACGAATCCACGCTCCGGCACCGGTCACGATGAACGGGATCGACATGATCGAGAACGTACGCAAGGGTTCATAGAACGCATAGAGCCGCAACATCGTCGCCGCTTGCCGAAAAACGAACTGAGTCATTCCCTTGTGCAACCGGGAAGGGCGCAACGGCGGATTCGTCGTGATTGGGACGTTCTGGATCTTCAGACCCATCTTGCCCGCCTGGATGATCGTCTCGAGCGTATAGCTGAACGGTGTCAGCACGGTGAGCCGCAGGGCTGCCTCACGCGAGTACGCGCGAAACCCGCTGGGGCCGTCGCGTACGTCCGTGCCACTCAAGGCCCGCACAGTCGAAGAACCAAGTTTCTGCAACTGGCGCTTGAGGGGCGAAAAATGTGCAACATCGTCCGTCTGCCGATCGCCAATGGCGATGTCGACCCGTCTATCGCGCACCGGCGCTACCAGCGCTTCGATGTACCTGCCCGGATACTGGTTGTCGGCATCAGTATTGACGATGACATCCGCCCCGAAACGCAGACTCGCGTCTACTCCCGTTTGAAAGGCACGAGCAAGACCGAGATTGGTGGGGTGTCGGACGACATGGTGCACGCCCAGCTGACGTGCGATGTCTGACGTGTTGTCACGACTGCCGTCATCGATGACAAGGTACTCGACCGCCGTGAAGCCCGACACCGCTGTGGGCAGGTCTCGAATCGTCAGTCCCAGCGTCTCAGCCTCGTTGTAGCAAGGCACCTGAATGATCAATTTCACGGAACAACCCCGCTCCCTTGTGGTGTCTTTATATCAGGATTGCTCGTGTCGAAGCAGCGGCGTGTGACGCGCCCGCCTTCTTCTGTAGCGCGAAGTCGCCAGCAGAACTCATCGCGACGACCACGCAGATAACAGAGCGCACTCACAGATCGTCCCTCTGCACCACGCGACCGCGCCAAAGACTACAAAAAACCGGAAACAAGACGCCGCGCCTGCCACAGAAACGGGATGGTCTTAAAAAGACACCTGAAGGGACGCTCGCGTATGGCGCGCAGCGCCCGGTCCTGCAACTGACGGTCAACTGCCATCGCTGCATTGGGTTTTCCGGCGGCACACAGCTCGGTCGCAACGCCTTACCCTTATACGCTCGGCGCGTCCCCGTGCGGTAGAAGGAAACGGTCTGGTCGACTTCAGCTGATCCGGTCGCCACATCGCAACAATGGAACAAAGACAACCTTTCACGCATCACGCATCCTCAGCGATCCCCATGGTGGCAGCTGTCAGTCAGTGGCAAAGGAGGAAGCCATGGCAAAGCAAACCGAGTTTCTTGTTTCGGAGGGTATCGGGGAGGACGGAATTCCCGCGGGCAACTACTTCGACAAGTATGGCTCGCACAATCCGATCGTGCGGGCGTTGATGCAAGGCTTTCAGAACTCGCTCACTAGACTCGTAGAATTCGTCAATCCCGGCAGCATTCATGAGGTCGGTTGTGGCGAAGGTTACTGGACGATCAAGTGGGCTGCGCAGGGGATCCGCGCGTGCGGAACGGATTTTTCGCGACAGGTCATCGCGATGGCCCAGGAGAATGGGCAACGACAGACATCGCAGGCTCGCTTCCATGTGGCGAGCATTTACGATCTGCGCGCACCCAAGGACTCCGCCGATCTGGTGGTGTGCTGTGAGGTGCTCGAGCACTTGGAGGACCCCAGCAGGGCACTCGCTGTGCTGCAGTCCATCGCGAAGCCGTGGCTGATTGTGAGCGTACCGCGCGAACCGCTCTGGCGCGTGCTCAACATGGCCCGCGGACGATATCTGAACGACCTGGGCGATACACCTGGGCATATTCAGCACTGGTCCAGGACAAGTCTGGTCAAGTTCCTGTCCAGCCAGTTCGAGATCGTCGAGGTGCGTGCGCCCTTGCCCTGGTCGATGGTTCTGTGCCGAGTCAAGCCACACAGGTGAATGACTGAAACAGTGATGTTTGTGTGTTGTGCGCTGCTTTGGCGCTCCGGTCCACAACGGTGCGGTTCCTCCGCACAAGTGCGGTGGAACCAAGGCGAACGGGACTGGATCATCGAGGATGACGTAAAGTCGCACCGTAGAAAGTTGGTTTTCGCCGTGGGCCAGACGCGATTAGATTAGAATGGATGAGCGGTCTCACCTATCCCCGACCGCGCTACAATAACTCGCGCTCATGGCATCAGAAAGTGACGACTTCCGGCAGCGGCACGGAGCATTGGTCCACGAAATCGTGCGTTACCTGGCTGCCGGCGCCTTCTCCTACGGTATGGGGATCGCCTTGTCGGCAGTGTTTCATGAGTTTGCGGGGGTGCGTCAGGAAATTGCAGTAGCGCTGTCCCTGACGGCTATCATCATCACGAACTTCTGGATCGCACGCAAAGTCATCTTTCGCGCCTCGGGCAACGCTCACGGTCAGTTCATCCGTTTCGCCTCGACCTCGCTGATCATGCGCCTGCTCGAGTACGCGACATTCATGTTGCTGTTGAGGAAAGCGGGCATTAACTACATTCTGTCGCTGACGCTGGCGATGGCGATGTCAACCTGTTTCAAGTTCCTTTTGTACAGAATGTTCGTCTTTCGCAAGACGGGTATGCAATGAATCCGCCGCCGTCACCTGCGGACGGATGCCGCGCTCGCCAGGAACCACTTGCAGGGTCAGCTCGATCCTGGCTCTGAGTGGCGTGCGTGCCTTCCAGTCGAGTTCTTCAGACGTGATCTATCCTGAAATTGACGCGGTTCGCCTCAGTAGATACCCCAAGCCAGAGATCGCAGCCGCGCGGCTTCGACGAACGGCCCGAACAGCCTTCTGTGATACATTCCCACGTGGAAGTCCTTGGGTAACTATGCTGTCTTGGTCGCGGCGCCATCCTCCGCCCTATTACTTATGATGCGCCTGGCCACAGACCACAATGAGTCCCGTCAGATGAACACCCGAATCCGACGGACTCCATGACTGACAGGCATGAACGCCCGATGGAGTACTGACGTGTCGACGCCCCCAGTGCTGTCGATCATCGTTCCGCTTTACAATGAAGAGGACAGCATTCGTCTTCTTCATCGTGCCATTGTGACTGCAGTCGATCCTCTCAACGTCAGCTACGAGATGGTGTTCGTCAACGACGGGAGCAGGGACCGAACGCTGGAACTGGCCACAGAGATCGCACGTAGCGATCCGCGGGTGCGGCTTGTGCAGTTCCGACGCAACTACGGACAGACGCCTGCGATGGCCGCAGGCATCGAACACGCGTCCGGACAGATCCTGGTCACAATGGACGGCGACCTGCAGAACGACCCCGGCGACATCGGCATGTTCCTTGAGAAGATCAATGAGGGCTACGACATCGTCGTCGGCTGGCGCTTCAATCGCCAGGACAAGCTGATCTCGCGCAAGATACCGTCGAAGATCGCCAACTGGATCATCGGCAAAGTAACTGGCGTGCCGATCAAGGACAATGGCTGCTCGCTCAAGGCATTCCGCGGCTCGCTGATCAAACAGATTCCGCTGTACTCGGAAATGCATCGTTTCATTCCAGCGATGGCGTCCATCGCAGGACCGCGCATCGCGGAAATCAAGGTCCGTCACCATGCCCGTCAATTCGGTCAGTCGAAATATGGCCTGTCGCGCATCTATAAGGTGCTGCTGGATCTGATGGTGATCAAGACAATCGCCTCGTTCACTGCGCGGCCTCTGCTTTGGTTCACGCTGTTGTCCATGCCAGTGGGACTGATCGGCCTCGCCCTGCTGCTGGCTGGATTGTGGCCTCTTACGGACGGGCTGAGCACCATCTCGCTGCCGCTGGCCGGCTCAGGAATCATCTTCTTGATGGCCGCCTTCATCCTGGTGTGCAGCGGTGTGCTCGGCGAACTGGTTTACACCCTGGGCGACATGCGCGAACACGAATTTTCCAAGCTGACGCAGCGCATCTGGCTAACGGCATCCGACACAGCGAACTGAGTAGAGACCCTCGAGATGAATTCGCGGCAACCCGTAGACATTTCCGTGATCGTCCCCGTCGGCAGTCGCCACGCAGACATGGCTGCGCTGTACGCCGACTACAAGATCGGACTCGCTCAGTGCAATGTGCCCTTCGAGTTCATCTTCATCCTCGACGGCTCTCGGCCTGCGGCAGCGGACAAACTCCAGCAACTCATTGCGGACGGCGAGCCCATCCGTGTGGTCGCCCTGTCGCGCTCCTATGGCGAGGCGACCGCCATCATGGCCGGCTTCGAGCATTCGAGCGGCACGAACATCCTCACGCTACCCGCCTACTTCCAGGTCGTCGGGACCGAAATCAGCAAGTTATTCCAGGCGCTGTCGTCCAGCGATGTAGCGGTGGGTCGTCGCTGGCCGCGTGTCGGGGGTCCGTTCGAACGGCTCCGCCGCAAGGCATTTCACGGATTGCTGGCGTGTGACCATCGCCAGC
>CAZBKC010000107.1:0-9216 GCA_964492345.1 uncultured Steroidobacter sp.
GGCACGACGCTTCGTCACGCTGGTCGACGAGTTCTACGACCGCAGCGTCAAGCTCGTCATCTCCTCGGCGACACAGGTCACCACGCTGTACCGCGGCTCGAAGCTGGCCTTCGAGTTCGAACGCACCGGCAGCCGCCTGATCGAGATGCAGTCGCAGGAATATCTGGCGCGACCGCACAAGCCGTAAGCGGCTGCTGGCGACTGGCCAGATGAAGTCCATTCCTTTCTGGCCAGAATCCAGTTGCCAGCAGCCAGTCGCCGGTTCCCTCACGCCACCTGCCGCATCCCCGTCTGTACCTTGCGGCGAATTTCCGCCCTCTCCTGTGCCTTCACGGCACCCATCGAATCGCCCGCCAGGTCCAGCGCACGAGCCGTCAACTGCCAGTTGTACGGGCTCGAGGGCTTCAGCTGCGTCCGCTCGGCAGCCAATGCACGCGACAGACGCGCATTGCCCGAACGCAATGCGGCTTCCACGAGGGTCAGGTGCAGCAGATCGCGCTGCGCGTGACTGCCGCCGAAGCGGTACGCGATCGTGCGTACGGGCGCCAGCAGATTGATGACATCCCAGTACCGGCCCGTGCCGAAGGCCAGCAGCGCCTGCGCGAGGGGCAGACCGACATCGCGCGACATCATCGCATTGGTGTCATTGCCGATCGCCTTGCGTTCCAGCGAGGCAATCGTTCGCTGCGCCAGATCGAATCGGCCAGCACCGACGAACGACATCACCGCGTGCACATCATTGAAGGCGTAGTACGCGTGCTCCGCGAACTCCTCCCAGGACTGCGCGAGTTCCTGCCAGCGCGGACCGACATCGACCCCGCGCAGTTGCAGACGCCACAGCAATGCAGACGCATCCAGCATTTCCATCGGCACAGCCGATGCCACCGGACGAATCCTGCGATCGTAGAGATCGAACACCCGACCGGTATCGCCCATGTCCAGGCAGTACAACGCCAGATGCCACCAGTTGTGGAACGCGAAGCCGTTGTCCACGGCCCAGTGAGCCTCGCGGCCGGTCAGCCATTCGATACCCTCGCGAACACGACCCGTCATCTCCATGACGTGCGCGACTGCGTGTACGGCCCAGGGATCGCAGGCGTTGATGGCCAGCGCTCGCCGACCCGTATCTTCCGCCTGCGAATAAGCGGCACATTCCTCCAGGCCGAACGCGTGCATGCCCAGCACGAATCCGTAGCCCGGCACGGAGTTGTCCCAGTACGGCAGGACGTGGGCGATGCGATCGCGCAGCATCGAGGACGAACCCATGAGGAAATCGCCGACATGGGCCACCTGCAGGGCCAGCAGGTCACGGGGATATTCGACGACGATATCGCCGTAGGCCCGGACCGCGGCGGCGAAGTCGCCGTTCAGCCATTTCTTCGCCGCTGCGGCGTGCATGCGTTCGCGATCGTTGGCGCGCCTGCCAATGGCTTCGACAGCCTCGACGCTGGCAGCCAGCATCGGCACCAGCGATCGATCCGTCGACATGACAACGAGGGCGGCCTGCACGCAGTGACCCATCGCAAAGTCGGGATCGGCATCGATCGCCACCCGGATCGTGGCCATGGGATCGACGTAGTAACCCGCAGACAGTTCGATCGCCTTTTCATAGTGCTGCAATGCTTCACGGCTGTGGGTCGAGACCGGCACGCCGCGTGAATCCAGAAGTGACATATCCGAAACCTCCCGCCGGCACCTGCCGGCTCTTGTCGGGCACCTTTGTAGCCCCACGCCGTGAGTCGTCAGTCTCGACACGCGTGAAAAAAGCGTGAAAATGCCTTGCGCGACCTGCCCACCTTCGCGAATGAAGGGGCGCACCCCTGACCAAAGTCAGGGCCGGATCGATCCCGACCGCAGCGGCAGCGGACTCGCGCAGGCGCGATCATGGGTTCAGGGAGACTCTCTTTTGACACGACTGGTGCTGCAATTGCTGGGAGGCTTCGCCGTACGCGATGCGGCGGGCACCGAGATCCGGATCGCCTCGCGCAAGGGCCGCGCCCTGCTTGCCTTCCTCGCCACGCGCCCCGGCGAAACGCACAGTCGCGATCGGCTGGCGACCCTTCTATGGGAAGAGGCTGACGAAGAACTCGCGCGCACCAGTCTGCGACAGGCACTCGCCGCGATCCGCAAGGTGCTGCCGGCCAGCGCTCACTCTGCGCTCGTCAGCGACAGCGATTCGCTGCGTCTGGATGCCGGACTGATCGAAACCGATGTCGCCCTCCTGCGGCGTTCGTTGCTCGTCGGAACGCGTGCTGCGCTCCAGGACGGGCTGGCCCACTACCGCGGCGAGTTTCTGGAGGGATTCGACGCCCGCTCCACGGCGTACGACGAATGGCTCAGCCAGGAACGGCTCTCGCTGCGACGTCAGCTTGCGGATGCGTTCCAGAAGCTCTCTGCCCTGTGCTCCGCTCAGGAGGACCATGACGGCGCACTCGCGGCAGGCAGTCGCCTGGTCTCGCTCGAACCGCTGAACGAAGCCGCCCATCGCATGGTGATGGAACTTCACGCGCGACGACATGCCTATGCGGACGCCTTGAGGCAGTACCAGATCTGTCGCGACATCCTGCGGCGCGAACTGGATGTCGCCCCTGAACCGGCGACCGAACAGCTGTATCGCGATGTGATGCGACGCCGACGCGTCTCCTCCGTGCCACCGGCATCCCAGATCGTCACGGAAGCGAAAGCGACCCAAGCTCCGCCCATCGATGGGACCCCGCGTCGCACCGAACTGCGCGATGCAGTCGTGCTGGTGGTGCGCCTGGAAGGATTGACGGAACTCGAAGCCACGCTGGAACCGGAAGAAGCACACCAGGCCGGTCGCGACTTTCAGGATCGCGTGCAGACAGTCGCAGCACAATTCAAGGGCTGCGCCGACCGGCGAGTCGGCTCGAGCGTACTCGTCGTGTTCGGCGCAACCGATGTCAACGGCAACGAAGCGGAACAGGCGATACGCGCCAGTCTCGCGCTGCGCCAGAGCGTGCACGACGGGCAATGGCGGCTGCGACCGGAATTGTCGCTGCGCATGGGCATCGCACAGGGTCAATTGCTGGTCGGCCCGGAACTGTTTCCGCTGACCGGTCGACCCACGCTGGCCGCCCATACGCTGGCATCGCATGCGAACGAGAACGGCGTCTGTATTGCGTCCGCCATCCGCAACGCGCTCGGCACGATGATCGATGCCGAAGCGCTTGCCGGCACAGCGCCCGACAACGAGACCGCATGGATACTGTTGTCGCTGCACACCGATGGACACCGCAATCGAATGCCGCTGGTCGGACGACGCCCGGAACTCGCCATGCTGGTGGCGATGCTGGATCGTTGCCGGTCCGGCCGACACGGCCGGGCCGTCGTCGTGCGCGGCGAGGCCGGCATCGGCAAGACGCGGCTGATTCATGCCGTGATGTCCGCCGCGCGCGACAGCAACGTCGCCGTACACACCTCCAGCGCTTTCGATTTCGGCCAGTCGCCAGGCCGCCGGCCCGTCACCACCCTGGCGCTGAGCCTGCTCGGTGTCAGTCCCGATGCACCGGGTGAGGAGCGGTCGAGCGCCGTGACCCGGGTCATCCAGTCGAGCGGTGGCGGCATCGATCAGCTCATCTTCCTCAGCGACCTGGTGGATGCGTCGCTCAACAGCGAGCTTGCCGCGCTCGAAAGCGCCATGGATCCCGCGACCCGTCAGCGCGGCCGGTCGCTGGCTCTGGCGCATCTGATCGAATCGGCAGCCAATCGATCGCCGCTGCTGCTCGTGATCGAAGACGTTCACTGGACCGACCAGGACGAACTGGCGCGCTTCGGCGAAATCGCCGCGGTCATCGCCCACTGCCCTGCCCTGCTCATCATGACGACGCGGCCCGAGGGCGATCCCATCGGCGCGCTGTGGCGGGCTCGCGCCCGCGGCTGCCCGGTGACTACGGTCGATCTCGCACCGCTCGCCGACGACGAGGCGCAGGCGCTTGCCAGTCACTACGCCGATCTGTCTCCCGATGTGGTTGCCGCGTGCATTTCGCGGGCGGAAGGCAATCCGCTGTTCCTGGATCAGCTGTTTCGTGCCGCCTTCGACGGTCACGATAGCCTCCCCGGCTCGGTCCGCGCGCTGATCCTGGCGCGGGCGGACCGATTGTCGCTGCACGATCGCGACGCACTGCAGGCGGCGGCTGTGCTGGGACAGCGATTCTCGAGCGGCGCGCTATGCCAACTGATCGACGACAGCGACTTCACGCCGCAGGCACTGATCCAGACGGCGCTCCTGCGCGAAGACGGCGACGATTTCGAGTTCACGCATGCTCTGTTTCGCGATGCGATCTACGAATCGACCCTGCGCTCGCGCCGCCGCGAACTGCATCGTCGGGCCGCCGGGTGGTTCGCGGCAAAAGACCTGGCGCTGCGTGCCGACCATCTGGCCGCCGCCGACGATGCCGAAGCTGCGGACGCCTATCTCGCAGCGGCGCGCACGGAGCAGGCAGCATCGCGCTTCGAACGTGCGCTGATGCTGGCCGGCAAGGCCAATGACGTGGCACGCGATCCAATGCAGTTGCACCATGCGCAATGTCTGCTGGGGGAATTGCTGCTGACACTTGGACGCACACACGATGCGCTCACCGCGTTCCGCGAAGCCATCGACTTCGCACCCGATCAACGACGCCAGGTCGACGCCTGGATCGGCGTCGCCTCCGCGCTGCGCGTGATGGACCGGCATCTGGAGGCACTGGGTGCACTCGATCGCGCCGAAAAATCCCTGGGCGACCAGGAAGACATCCGGATCAGCGTCCGCATCAGCACGTTGCGCGGGAATCTGTGTTTCCCGCTGGGCCGCATCGACGATTGCCTGCGCGAGCATGAGCGCGCCATGCAACTGGCTGCCCTCGCACATTCGCCACCCGACCTGGCGCAGGCTTACAGCGGCCTCGGCGACGCGTGGTACCAGCGGGGCAGAATGCGTACCGCCAGCGAGTACTTTGCACGAAGTCTCGAAGAAGCCCGGCGTCACAATCTTCCGGCGGTGCGCATCGCCAATCTGCCGATGCTGGCGCTGACCCGACTGTATTGTGGTGACGCCGACCCGGACGACAGCTCGCTGCAGGAAGCGCTGGAACTCTCGCGCCGCCTCTGCGACGCGCGCAGCGAACTGCTGACGCAACTGGTCGCTGCGTGGGCGATGCTCATCCGCGGCCGGATCGATCTCAGCGACAGTTACGCGCAACGCTCTCGCAACCTGGCTGAACAGCTCGGCGCACGCCGCTTCCAGGCGGAAGCGATCACCCTACAGGCCAATTGCCGGCTGGCACGAGAACAGCGCAGCGAAGCCGATGAGCTCATTCGAGAAGCGCTGCAGATCAGCCGTGCCGCCGGCATGAACTACTGTGGTCCCGTGGTACTCGGCGTGCTCGCGCGGACCACCACGCTTGCAGAGGAACGCAGACAGGCGCTGCGTGAAGGAGAAGAACTGCTGGCCGCAGGTTGCGTGAGTCACAGCTATTTCGAGTTCTATTTCCATGCCATCGAGGTGAGTCTGCGCGAAGGACAGTGGGCGGACGCCCGGCGCTACGCAGATGCGCTCGCAACCTATACCCGGGACGAGCCCATCGCCTGGGCGCAGCTGCTGGTCGGACGCGGTCGATGTCTCGCCGATCTTGGCCAGGGGACTCTGAATCCCGACATTGCCAGTGCGCTGCAGGAGCTGCGGGCCCAGTGCCAGTCGCTGGATCTGCGCCTGCCCCTGCCGGGCATCGAGGCGGCCCTGGGCAGGCTGGCCGGCGTTCAGGCCTGACCGCTGTCAGAGCGTCACGATCTGACGCACGGTCCGGCCCTCGGCCAGGCGGTCGAAGGCTGCGTTGATGTCCTCCAGCGGCAGATGCTCGCTGAGCAGCTTGTCGACGGGCAGCCTTCCCTGCCGGTACATCTGGATGTAGCGCGGAATATCGCGTGCCGGATCGCAACTGCCGAGATAGCTGCCCTTGATGGTGCGTTCCTCGGCGACGATGCTGACGTGAGGAACCGAAAACTGGTGCTGCGGGTGGGACAGACCGGCGGTCACCGTCGTACCGCCACGCCGGGTGATGCGGTAACTCAGGTCCATCGCTTTCACGGCACCCGCCATTTCGAAAGCGAAATGCACGCCCCCATGCGAAAGATCGCGAATCTGCTCCACGGCGTCGGCAGCGCCGGCATTGACGGTGTGCGTGGCCCCGAGCTGACGGGCCAGACCCAGCTTCTCATCGCTCAGGTCGACGGCGACGATCATGGCCGCATCGGCCAGCCTCGCGCCCAGCAGTGCTGACAGGCCCACGCCGCCGAGGCCGACGACGGCAACGCTCGAACCGGGATGTGGCCGCGCGGTATTGGTCACCGCGCCGACCCCGGTCAGGACCGCGCAACCGAAGATGGCCGCTTCGTCGAAAGGCAGCGATGAATCGACCTTGACCAGCGACTCGCGCGCCATCACCGCGAACTCCGCGAACGCGGAGACGCCGAGATGGTGATTGATTGGCTCGAGTCCGTTACGCAGCCGACGATCGCCGTGAAGCAGCGTGCCCGCGCTGTTCGCGCGAAACCCGGGCTCGCACAACGCCGGGCGACCGGCGGTACAGGGCTCGCACGTACCGCAACATGGAACGAAGGCCGCTACCACATGATCGCCTGCCCGCAGATCCTTGATCGCCGACCCGACCTCGACGACCTCACCCGCGCCTTCGTGCCCCAGTGCCATCGGCATCGGCCGCGGCCGATCGCCATTGATGACGGACAGATCCGAGTGACACAGCCCCGCCGCGCGCATGCGGACCATGACTTCGTGCGGCCCCGGCGGATCGAGGTCGACTTCGACAATCTGCAACGGTCTGCTCTGCGCGTAGGGGCGCGGCAGGTTCATCTCATTGAGGACAGCGGCTCGGGTTTTCATCCGTGAAGAGTAACCGGAAAGAATGCAGAAGAGGCCGCAAAAGACCGCATAAAAGAGTTCAGAGGATCCCGAAAAGAATCCCTTCTTTTATGCGGTCCTTTGCGGCCTCTTCTCTCCGGGGTCTTCAGCTCACGAAGTTCGCCGCGGTCTTGGCCTTGAGTTCTTCCGCCGATACGCCCGGCGCGAGTTCGAGCAGCTTGAACGGCGATTTGCGATCCGGGCGCGCGAAGACGGCGAGGTCGGTGATGATCATGTCGACGACATTCGCGCCGGTCAGCGGCAGTTCGCACTGCGGCTTGAACTTGGCAGCGCCGTCCTTCGAGTTGTGTTCCATGACCACGACGACACGCTTGACACCGGCGACCAGGTCCATCGCGCCGCCCATGCCCTTCACCATCTTGCCGGGAACCATCCAGTTGGCGAGGTCACCCTGCTCGCTCACTTCCATGCCGCCGAGAATCGACAGATCGATGTGACCGCCGCGGATCATGCCAAAGCTGTCCGACGACGAGAAGTACGATGAGATCGGCAGCTCCGTGATCGTCTGCTTGCCGGCATTGATCAGGTCGGGATCCTCTTCGCCTTCGAACGGGAACGGGCCCATGCCGAGCATGCCGTTCTCGGATTGCAGCACGACCTTCATGCCCTGCGGGATGTAGTTCGCCACCAGCGTCGGAATTCCGATGCCGAGATTCACATAGAAGCCGTCACGCAGTTCGCGGGCGGCGCGGGCCGCCATTTCATCTCGAGTCCAGGCCATGGCTACTCCGGAAATAAGCTCAGATTGAGGAACGGGAAAATCAGGCGGCGGCGCGCTTGCGCACCGTGCGCTGCTCGATCCGCTTCACGTAGTCCGTTCCCTTGAAAATGCGCTGGACGAAAATGCCCGGCGTGTGGATCTGATCCGGGTCCAGCGTGCCCGCTTCGACCAGCTCCTCGACTTCGGCGACCGTGATCCGTCCCGCGGTGGCCATCATCGGATTGAAATTGCGCGCGGTCTTGCGATAGATCAGGTTGCCCTCGGTGTCGCCCTTCCATGCCTTCACCAGCGATACGTCGGCAACGAGCCCCGTCTCAAGCACGAAGGTCTCACCGTTCACGACCCGCTGTTCCTTGCCTTCCGCAACCAGCGTGCCGGCACCGGTGCGGGTGTAGAAGCCGTAGATTCCTGCGCCGCCGGCGCGAATGCGCTCGGCGAGCGTGCCTTGCGGATTGAACTCGAGCTGCAGCTCGCCGGACAGGTACTGTCGTTCGAACTCCTTGTTCTCGCCGACATAGGACGAAATCATCTTGCTGATCTGTCGCGTCTTCAGCAGCAGGCCGAGGCCGAAATCGTCGACGCCGGCGTTGTTGGAGATGACGGTGAGGCCTTTCACGCCCGAATCGCGCAGGGCCAGGATCAGATTCTCCGGGATGCCACACAGGCCGAAGCCGCCCGACATGATGACCTGGTCGTCGCGCACGACCCCGGCCAGCGCCTGCTGCGCATTGGCATAAACCTTGGACGCATTTGCCATCGAACCGACCCCCCTTTGATCCATCGTTAATTCATCGCTCGGGGAATTATACCCGTCCGCCGCGCATCGCCTAGCTCCCGGTATGTGCCCGGGACTGGCACAATGGCTCCCGACCATATGTCAGGGAACGAACCAGAGAGACCAGCGATGTCATCCAGCCAACCCCTTCCCCAACGCGGCGATTTCAGGGTCCTGCGCCCCATGCAGACGCGCTGGATGGACAACGACCACTACGGCCACGTGAACAACGTCGCCTATTACTCCTACTTCGATTCCGCGGTCAACGGCTACCTGATGGAAGCCACCGCATCGGATACCAGGGAACTGTCCGCCATCGGCATCGTGGCCGAAACGAGCTGCCGTTATCTCAAGGAGATCAGCTTTCCCGATGTGCTCCACATCGGCATGCGGCTGGAAAAGCTGGGCAACAGCAGCGTCGTGTACCAGCTGGTGGTCTTTCGCGGTACCGACACCGACCCTTCCGCCATCGGCCGCTTCGTCCACGTCTACGTGGACCGGAAGACCCGCCGGCCGGTGCCGATTCCTCCGGTCATCCGTGCGGCGCTGGAGCGGTTGTAGGAATGAAGAGGCCGCAAAAGACCGCATAGAAGAGGATTGAATCCTCCGGAAAAGAAATTGCTTTCTTTTGTGCGGTCTTTTGCGGCGATTTTTCTCAGGCCGCGTCCGCGTTCGAGCCCGGCTCGTAGCCAAGGTTGGGCGACAACCAGCGCTGCGCTTCCTCCAGCGTGATCTTCTTGCGGGCCGCGTAGTTGCGCACCTGGTCGAGATCGATCTTGCCGA
>CAZBKC010000108.1:0-9200 GCA_964492345.1 uncultured Steroidobacter sp.
GCCAAGGCCGAGTCGAGCGCGGAGGATACAAGATTGGGGCGGGGCGTGAAAGCTGATGTCGTCAGACGTCGGCAGGTGACGACAGCAACGGTAGTGCAGTTAGCGCCAGCAACCACTAGCGTTGTCAGGTGTACGTTGCCCATCCTCGCTGATGGTCAGTGTCCGACATGCCGCCGTGTCTTGTGCTTGGCCACCTGTCGCCGTAGCAATGGCTGTATAGGTAGTGTCCGTAGAGTCTTCGCTGATGGTAATGGCGTAGTAGCCGCTTGGTGTAGATGCCGGTACACCCAACCCTGCAGGTGGAGCAGTTCCAAGTTCGCCATTATCAGCGTATCTGTTGTTCTGCAGGAAAAATTTTTCCTGTGCTGCCTGGACGCGCAGCAAGGCCATGCGCGCTTCGGTGCGATTGGTCCTCAGCAGATAGCTTCGATAGCTGCTGACTGCGATCGAACCGAGGATCGCGACCACGACGATTACGACCATCAGTTCTATCAGGGTAACGCCATGGCTGTTTCGGTGGATAGACATCGACTTTCTCGTAGAACGAGCTACCGCACCGAGCACCCGAGCGTTCAAAGGGTGATGCAGATCAGTTTGCATTTGACTCACGCCAGTAGGTTTTGATGCGGCTGTTGAAGTTGGTGCAGACGTTCAGCACTTCCACGCCCGACAGACAGACCACTTCGTCTTTCTCGGGGAAAAGGAAGGAGACCTCTGGTGCGATGCCGCCCTGTGCCAGTTCATCGAATCGGTCCTCAGCGGTGAGTTCCTCGTCATCGCCAGGAATAACTTCGCCGGTTTCGGGATCGATCTGCGGCGCATCGCGTCGCGGTACGGGGGAGCCGTCGAGCGCATTCACGGCATAGACTCGGTTGGAGCCCGTGCTGCCAGCACTGCAGGAATCGGAGTCTGCGCCAGTTTCCGGGGGAGTGTAGGTCGTGAAGAAGATCTTGTTGTCGAATGTGTTCGAGTTACTAAGAGACTTCTCACCGCGCCAGGACGGCAGGTTGAGGAGCAACTTCCAGCCGGGCGAATTCGCCGCGATCGTTGGCGTTAGGTCGTTGGTAATGTCCATGAGGCCCGAGTCCAGTGTAGGCGTAATGGCGTTGTACTGCGCCTGGGTGAGTTTGCCGAAGGGCTGGAGATCCCGGATCGCGTAGAACCTGTCCTGAGTAGCCGTATTCAACGGATGCCCGCGGTAACCTGAACCAATAGCGATGTTCAGAATCGGCGGCTGGCCAGGACGCTGCAGCGCTGCGACATCGGGTTTGTTGTAGAAACGGCGCGCATTGGCAGCAATGACCGCGGCACTTGGTGAACCGGTCAGAGCTTTGGCGCCAAGGGATGCCATCACACCTCCGGCGACCAAGTCATTTGCGGTCGAGCCGTTGGTGATGTCGAAACGCCAAAGCTGCGCTGCCATGTCTCCGACGTACATACGGTCCGCATAGCCGTCAGTGTTGGTATCCAGAACCGCAATATCGCTCGGAATACTATGCGTCATCCTGCTGATCTCAAGGTTGACGCCGGTACCGCCGGTCAAGCCGGCGCTCCACAGCCGCGTACCACGAATGGCGTCAACGAAGAAGAGACGATTGCCAACACTGTCTCCAGCGTTATAGACGGAACCATCCTGCGCCGGATCGTACCCGCCACCAATGGCCAGTACGAGCTTCTGCGAATTCTGAGTCGCTCCGCTGATGTTGACGCGCGTAATCTGTGGTGTCGACCATGCCTGTCCCAGGCCAGGCAGTTCGGTTGCGCCGATACTCCACATGAATTTCGGCGAGGTTTTGTCGGTGACATCGACGGCGAAATACCGGCTGCCGCCACGACCCGTGCCGAAGTAGAGAATGACGCGATCATTGTCGCTGGGGTCAACGATGCCATCGCCATTCACGTCGTACTTGAGGACGCGAATCTGTCCGTCAAGTGTGTACTGCTTGGCGGGTACCGGACCGTTGAAATAAAGCTCCCGAAGATTGGTCAGGAATTCCTGCGGCACGAATCCCCACAGTTCCTGTCCGCTCTCGGTATCGATGGCATGCAGGAAGCCATCGTTCGTCGTGAGGAACACTACAGCGTCAGTCAGGTCCGGGGTCGCTGTCGTTCCGCCATAGATCACTACGGCTGGTGGTGAGTGAATCGGGTCTCCCATTGTCTTGCGCACGGTCGTCGCTGCGTCACCGTCTTCGTCGCGTACGTCGACACCGCGCGCCCAGTCGATCAGGTTATCCCGCGTCGGGTCACCGGCGGATCCAAGTCCCAGTACCTCATCGGTGAGCAAATCGTTTGACGTATGGATCAGATTCGATGTCCCGGTGTCGAGAGCGACCGGGTCGGTCGGATTCGTACCGAGATACGTGTAGAGATGGCGGCTGTTCGGCGCCGGGAGTCGGCTGGCCGCACCGCCTGCAGTGACCTGAGCGCCGTCCGCACTGTTTGACCAATAGCTCTTCGAGTTTTCGTCGAAGAATCCCGTGTCCGGATCGACAGCGTTCTTGGCTGGATTGCTGTTGTCTTTGATCGTCTTGTCATCGATACGATACTTCTTCAGGTTGCCCGGCCAGTGGGTCGACGAGTTTGGCTGGAACACAGACACAAACAGGTCGTCCAGGGTCTGAGTTCGGTTGAAGGCATTGACGGCGACTGTGGGTGTCGTGAACGTCGTGCTGGTCTGCAGGATGCTCGTGATGATGTTGTTGAAAACCGCTGACAGACTGCTGAAGTCATTCGCCTGATAGGCCACTCCGCCGCCCCGTTTCGCGGCATTGTCAAGGTAGCCGAAAGCTCCTCCCAGATCGCCGTCGAATTCGCTGCCGAAGCCGATGAAGAACGTTTTGACGTTGCTGCCCGAAGGCAGATCCTTCTCGTACATATATTCGGCCAACGCGCCCAGGCACTGGCCGTCGCCATTGCCACAGCTGACTTCGACGACGTTGTTGAAGTCCGGCAATCCTTTGATCAGGTTGTTGGCCTGAGTGTCTTCGGTCGGCAAGCCGTCGGTAAGGAAGACTATATAGTTGGCCTGACAGCTTTCCGTGGCCGGACTGATGTAGTTAGCTCCATTGCGTGAAGCCGCAACACTGGGGTAATCCTGCATGGAGCCCGCTGAATAACACTCACCGTTTTTACCGCCGGCCGTATCGACCCGGTTACACAGGCGCGACGAGGCTCCATACAGAACCGGACCACCGCTGAAATAGCGAAAAGCTTCAAACAGTGTTTCGCTGAGCGGCGTATAGCCGAACGGCTCGTACTTGTTGCCGTTGGTGATCTCATCAATCAAGGTAGCTCGCTTGATGTTGAGGGGTGAAACAGCGGACATGACCATACCACCCGCAGCCGCCGTTTCTCCTCCACTGTACGAACCGGAGTTTGCGCTGTATCGCATGACGCCGACGTTCACATTGGGTAGGGAGCTCAGGAAGCTTGCCGCTGCTGCCTTGACGATTTCCATGCGGGTCTGTGTGGCGGTCGAACCGTTTCTGACGTAGCGGATGTAGTTGGGCGTATAGAGCGTCTTGCTCAGCCCGACGTTGCTGCCTGTCCACCAAGTCTGACCTGCAGTGCTGGTATAGCGGCCCGTCGTATTGCTGTTGGTGCCAGTCTGCGGCCACTTGGCTGCCGATGCAGTGTCCGCACCGTGAATGCCCTGATCTGCAAAGCACTCAACATAGGCCGCATTGCTCGGGGTCATGGAGCTGTTCCACGACCTGTTGCTACCGGTTCCGCCCCAGCGGATGAAACGGTCCGAGTAGTATCCCGGGCCGCTCGCACCAGTACCGTAGGTCAGCGCATCGATGGCGCCTTTGCACTTCAGGTCAGACAGGGGGAACGATGCGACGCCAGTGGCGTTGCATCTGTTCGGCGCAGTGCTCGGCGGTGTGCTGCTCGTGTAGTAATACACCCGAGCGCTGTCGCAATTGGTTCCAGCGTTGTCGTATGGCTGGGTTGGGTCATACGGTAGCGGTGACGAATCCGCGTTCAGATTCATACTGCCCGAGGTATCGATAATCAGCAGGATGTTCGGCTGAATGGTCGATGCCGGCTGCACCATGAAAATTTCGGTGTCATCTGCGCGAGCGCTCGTGCCAACGACGGCTGACAGCGCGGCAGCAGTGAGCACACCCAGAACGCGTGAACGTGCATGTCTCATTGGCGAGGTCCTCAAAAGATCCCGTAACGTGCGTTCCACGACTGAACTCATGGTGTCAACTCCGTGTTGGTGGGATCACTCGGTAAAACGGTGGGATCCTGCGGGGCAATGATGGCGACGCCCTGGTTGTTGGTGGCAGTGGCGTTGCGTACGGACGTGCCGACGCTGGCGATCTCGAAGTGAAACGTCGAGAACGCATCCCAGCTGGACCCCCACATGGCCGGTTGTGGTGCGCCATTGAGTTGTGAGGTGATGGTCGAGACAAAGGCGGAAGTTCCTCCACTGCCAGGTATTTCTTCCTGGCCAGTGGCGGGCAGACGCTCCGGTACTGCACCTGGAACGAACTCACCATTGTCGAGGGCCGTTTCGATGCCCGACTCGGCGGCCTGAAAGGCATTCAGGTTGTATTGCGTGTTTCCGGCCATTACCAGTTCCAGGCTCGCGGTGTTCATGCCGGAGATCGCGAGCAGCGTGAGCACGAGCAGCAGCAGCAGGCCGACAACGAGTGCCGCGCCGGACTGCGTTCTCCCAGGCGAATTCATGCGAGTCATGTCTGGCTACTCATGTGCCGAGGGCATTGCGGATCTGAATCGTGCGGGAGACCAGCAACCGCCGGAAGTTATCGTTGGGTTGGTAGGCCTTGCCTGCGGCGCCCGCGGCGCTGAGATTGGCGACGACGCCGTTGGCTTCACTGCGATCACCGTATTCATAGGTTTTGTCATCACTGAAACCCACTTCGAAATTCTCCGAGCGAATCAGCAGCCAGACGCGAACCGAGACGACCTGCGATCCTGCCGGAATGGCACCCGGATTGACGTATCGCGCCGCGATACCGGAAGTACCGCTGGGATCGATGCCAAATTGAATCTGCATGTCCTCGACACCAGGGATGATCTCGTCGTCGCGTATGGCTGGTCCTGTGACCAGTGTCTTGCGCCGCAGGGCAGGTAATCCATTGCTCTGCACGGAGTTTTGTGCGACGTAGTAGGCATGCACGATCAGGTCGTTGACCTGACCCGCCGGTGCGGCTGTGCAGGCAGAGCTGTCCGTGACTAGCTGCCCGGCGATGCGTGTCGAGCAGATCTGCAGGCGTCCTGTCGTTGTGGTCGCCAGGTTGGCGGAGGCTCTGCGGATGGTGATCGTGTCAGCACTGGCGACGGCGCCGCCGGTGTATGCCGCGCAACCGAAGGTGAACGCGGTATTGCGCCGGTAGGCATTGTTGCTGCCGTCGAGATTGAGCATGAGGTCTCGGGCGAAGTTCGCGCCGCAGTCGGTCGGTGCACCGACCGAGGCAACGGTTTGTGACGCCTGATCAGTTACGATGCTGGCGCCCTTGACCAGGCCCCAGTAGTTCGACATGCGAATGTCGGGCTCCAGCACGCCCATGGCATAGCGCGCAGTCTCTTGCAGGCGCGCCGTGCGCTCGTTGATCTCGTATGTGTTACGGCTGTCAACGTAAACCTGTGTCGCGCCGAAGATCAGGATGGCGCCAATGGTGATGGCCACCATCAGTTCAATCAGACTGACGCCCTGCTGACGTATGGTCATGGAGGAATGTCGTCGCCCTGAAGCGTTGAGGATATGGATCACAGCTGCATCCTCATTTCATACGACAGCGCTTCATTGCCGGATTCCGTCCAGTCGACACGGACCGTGTATGTCCACGGTGTTTCGCTATCGTCAATGTCAATGCTGCCGCTTGCGCCCGGCAACGTTCTTGCGATCTGTTGTTGCCAGACTTCAAGATCGTATGCAGCCATGGCAGCGGGACTGCAGGGATTGGTGACACAACTCGTAGCGGCTTCCGCTTCTTCCACTTCACCCTCGGCGGCCGCGAGTGCGTAAGCGCTGCCCGCCGTGCGATTGGCCCGAATGCGATCGCCAATGTCGCTGGCCAGATTGACTGCCTGCATGCGTGAAATCGCACTACCGCTTGAACGCAGCGTGACCACGTACAGGCTGGCGATTCCCAGCATGCCGACCCCAAGTACGACGAGCGCGACCAGCACTTCGACCATACTGAAGCCGCCAGCGTCGCGGCGCGGTTCCATATGTTTGTTTGCCATTGCGTTCATTACGGGCATGCTCCGGCAGCAGTGATTGCCGTGCCGATCTGCGTGTAGTCTTTCGTTACTCTCGATCGGCCGGTCGCCTCAATAATGACGGCCCGCGCAGTTGAGCTATTTCCTGCTTGTGCGTTGCCCCGCGTATCGCACATGACGACGTTAAGAGTCGGTGTCTTGGTCGCCGCCGGATTGGCGAATCCGGAGGGCGCATAACTGAGAATACCGTCATGGTCATTGACCACCGTGACCGTCGGATCCACAAGGTCGTGGCGCTCTATGACCATCTCGCCATCGTCGAAGTCCCAATTGCTATTGCTGTCCGCGAAGACGATCCAACCCTTGAAAACATCATCACTGCAGGCAAGGGCATCATCTGCGGCGTTGGGAGCGTCGCTGGCGCATACCACCACATTGAGCTGTCGTTTTATCGCCTCCGAGCGTGCGATCTGCGTGGACCTCAACAGGTCGTTTGCGGCAGCAGTGAGGCGGTTATTGCGGATGAAGTCGCGCATGTTGGGGATGGCAACGGCTGCCAGCACCCCCGCAACACCTATGGTGACCATCAACTCAAGCAGCGTGAAGCCAGAATTCTTCACCGAGGGGCTGCGCATTTTTGAAATTCCTCGCATGGTGCGAACTATAGGAAGGCGCGATCGGGATCGATGGGGTAGCCGA
The DNA here is from genome assembly GCA_964492345.1 of uncultured Steroidobacter sp. Lineage (GTDB taxonomy): Bacteria > Pseudomonadota > Gammaproteobacteria > Steroidobacterales > Steroidobacteraceae > Steroidobacter. The sequence continues at coordinate 6,901 of CAZBKC010000108.1, forward strand.
CCAGCGGCCGATCGCGCGGAATGGGCGGTCGCAACATGCGCTTCTGTAAAACCGCCGCCAACTATCCGCGCGCATTGCGGAAGCAAAGCGTGAAGCAGGTCGCACTGGCATCGGCTATGCGAGACCAGTTGCTTCCGTGCTTATATATGTATATAAAACCAGTTACTGACCATCTGTACAGGTTGAACCCATGTCTGAGCTGACCTCCCGCCAGCGCGAGATTCTTAAGCTGATCCAGGAATCGGTATCCGATTCCGGCATGCCGCCGACGCGAGCTGAGATCGCCGAGGCGTTCGGGTTCAAATCACCGAATGCCGCCGAGGAGCATCTGCGTGCGCTGCAGCGAAAAGGGGTGATCGACCTCATCCCCGGTGCTTCCCGCGGTATCCAATTGAAGGACTCACTTCGCGAGCAGATGGGTCTGCCCCTGATTGGTCGAGTTGCAGCGGGCAGGCCCATCCTTGCGGAGGAGCATGTCGAGACTCATCTGCAGATCGATCCGAAGATTTTTCAGCCCAGAGCGCATTACCTGTTAAAAGTGCGTGGAATGAGCATGAAGGACATCGGTATCCTTGATGGCGATCTGGTGGCGGTGCACCGCACGCCAGATGTGCGCAGCAGGCAGGTGGTAGTGGCGCGGCTGGACAATGAAGTCACGGTGAAGCGCTACAAGCAGGAAGGGAAGATTGTCTGGCTGCTTCCGGAAAACGAGGAGTTCGAGCCGATTCGGGTGGATCTCAAGGAGCAATCGCTGACCATCGAAGGGGTAGTAGTGGGCGTATTGCGTCAGGGCAAGTCGAAGGGAATGCTTCAGTAAGGTAAGGCGCTGAGCAACTATCCTCAGGAAAGACAGGTCAGCAAAGCCATCAAGGACTCCAGGAAATGAAACCCACCATCACCCAGGTCAGGGAAGGTGCTCGCCGCTATCTCAAAATAGTCGAGTGGAGTGAGCAGGATGGTTGTTATATCGGCAGCGCGCCACCGCTCATAGGTGCGTCTTGCCACAGCGATACCGAGGAGAAGGTATTGGCGCAACTGCAGGTCATCGTGGAAGAGTGGGTCCGAATGCTTCTTTCCGATGGCAAGCCGTTGCCGCCACGGACGGCTGGCCGGAATCTGGTTGGTAAGTTGCAGCGCGTTGCATAAGCAGCATGCGTGGGCGGGATGAATTGAAAGTTGGCGAATCCGCGCTCCAGGTTCGGAAAGCAATAGATCATATCCATTGAGTCACGGGAGGCAGGGATGCCGCGTCACAGACCAGGGAACGGTTGTTCGTCTCGTACTTCAACACGACCCACGCCGCGCAAACGACGATGCAAAGGCAATCGCGCTGCGGCGTGCAGGGGGCCGCGGCGCTGACGGCCCAGTCAGTCAGCGATCCGGTGCGCGGCGCTCGGTGTGATTGCGTCTGGCTCCGGGTTGATCCTCGATTTACCCGTGGCATGCAGACTTGAGGTTGAGGAATGTTGTTTCGAACTCTCGTCGCGGCCGAGAGTTCAGGTGTGTACTTGCCGTTCCTCGGCGTGAGTCTCACGTAGTCGGCGATTACGAGGGCCGCTCTCTTGGCTTTGTAAGACTGAAGAAACGGAGCGACCTGTCGCAGCAAATCCAGAGCCTGGCGGTTCGAAATGGAGAACGTAAAGCTGGGGCTGTGATGGATTTTTGCCACACACTTTGCCGTAATCTTTCCTGCTCCAACGGCCCGTTGAACGTATTCAAGAATCTGACGCTCAGTGTTGGCGATGCTTACGACAAGCTGACGTTGATCGTGTGCGTGTCGGCGTGATAGTCCGACCGTTCCTTCTCCGTCCACCAGTCCGGCGATATATGCCGCATCGTGCAGGCGAAGCTGCAGTGTTGTCTTATAGGTGGTAGCCATCCCTGGTTTCCCGGATCAAAACCCCTCCGGCATCTGCCGGAGGGGTGCATTGGTGGAGGCGGCGGGACAGCAAGTTCCACCTCTTTCGAGGCGGGCTGGACTATGCCTTCATCCTGCATCGCCAATGCGATTACAGGAGCGGAGCGTGTTATCCGAGAGATAAAAAGCAGCTCTCGAATCCTAGTACCGGCTCGTTCGTTACCGAATCAGCCGGCCTATGAGTCTCTACAGGGCGGACCTGAGGTTGGCCCTCTTTCCACCCCTCGGCGTTACCATGCCGTCTGTCTGTCGACAGACGCCGTCAGGCTTCACCGATGTGAGCTCCGTGTTTCACTTCACCCTTGCGGGTGAAGGCGACCCAAGTTGATCGAACCCGCGTCCGTAAGCACTACGCTACAAGATCTACATGCTTAGCCCATTC
>CAZBKC010000109.1:0-9058 GCA_964492345.1 uncultured Steroidobacter sp.
ACGAGGAAGTGAGCGGGCTGCTCGCCGATCCGCAGATCATCGGCGACAACGACAGGTTCCGCGAACTGTCGATGGAGTACGCGAAGCTGGAGCCCGTCGTCACGCGCTATCGCGGCTATCAGCAACTGCTCGGCGAACGGGCGCAGGCGCAGGAGATGGCGGACGGGGACGATCCGGAAATGCGGGAGCTGGGGCAGGAGGAACTCAAGAGCCTGGGCGAACGCATCGACAGCGAAAGCGGCGAACTGGCAAAGCTGCTGCTGCCCAAGGACGCGCGCGACGAGGCCAATATCTACCTCGAAGTGCGCGCAGGCACCGGCGGCGATGAAGCCGCAATCTTCGCAGGTGACTTGTTCCGCATGTATTCGCGCTACGCGGAAGGAGAAGGCTGGCGAGTCGAAGTGTTATCGGAGAGTGCGGGCGAGCACGGCGGCTACAAAGAAGTCATCAGCCGGATCGTCGGTCGCGGCGCATTTTCACGCCTGAAGTTCGAGGCCGGGACGCATCGCGTGCAACGCGTGCCGGCCACCGAGGCCCAGGGACGCATTCATACTTCCGCGTGCACCGTCGCCATCCTGCCGGAGCTGGCGGAGATCGAAGCCATCGACCTCAACCCGGCCGAACTGCGCATCGACACGTTTCGTTCCTCGGGTGCCGGCGGTCAGCACGTCAACAAGACGGACTCGGCGATCCGCATCACGCATCTGCCCACCGGCATCGTGGTCGAGTGCCAGGACGAGCGTTCGCAGCACAAGAACCGCTCACGCGCCATGTCGCTGCTCAAGGCCCGATTGATGGCAGCCGAACAGGAAAAGCGCGACCAGGCCGAAGCACAGTCACGCAAGTCGCAGGTCGGTTCGGGCGATCGCTCCGAACGCATCCGCACCTACAATTTCCCGCAGGGACGCGTGACCGATCACCGCATCAATCTGACGTTGTACAAACTCGCCGACGTCATGAACGGCGATCTCGAACCCGTCATCCAGCCGCTGCAGCAGGAGTACCAGGCGGAGCAGCTGGCAAGAATCGTGGGGTGAGCGTTCACGGTTGACCGTTGACGGTTGACGGCCAGAGCCGGATTTGAAACTGTCGCCACTCTGGTCGTCAACGGTCAACCGTCAACTGTCAACATATCAAATGGCCTCCCCGACCATTACCCTGCAGAGCATCACCGGCGTCGATGTGGAATTGCGCATCGCCGGTGCAGGCAGCCGCAGCTTTGCCTTCGTCATCGACTGGCACATTCGCCTGATCCTGGCGCTGGCCTGGACGTTCACAGCCCTGTTCCTGTACGCCGGCACGCTGAATCTGTTCGACAGCGATGGCGATCTCCGCGGCGCAGGTCAACTGATCATCTGGCTGCCCACCGCGATCATCTATTTTCTGTATCACCCGATCCTCGAGATCGTCATGAGGGGCAGCACCCCCGGCAAGCGCATGGCCGGCGTCCGGATCGTCTCGCGCACCGGCGATATCCCCGGCGCAGGCGCGCTGCTTCTGCGGAACGTCTTTCGTCTCGTCGACAGCCTGCCGTTCGCCTACCTGCTCGGCCTCGGCGTGGTGATCTTCACTGACCAGCACGTGCGCATCGGCGATCTGGCGGCAGGAACGCTGCTGGTCCATGACGAGGCGGCTGCGGTCAAATCCTTCGAAGGCCTGCGTAACGACACACCCCATGGCCTGTCACCACAATCCGCCGACCTGATTCACGAACTGCTCGATCGCTGGTGGACGCTCGATGACACCATGCGCGCCAACATCGCCCGGTCGCTGATCCTGCGCGTCGATGCCACCGCATCGAACGAAGCACTGCTGCTCAAGAAGTCGCCGCAACTGCGCTCGCATCTGCAGGCGCTGCTGACGGGGAAGGCATCCGCATGAGCAGCGAGGCCGGATTGCACGCCTGGCTCAATTCGCGCATCGATACCTGGCAGCAGCTTCTGCCGCAGCTCGACCGGCTCGAACGCCAGCGCGATCACACTGCCGCGGACGCCCTGCATGCCATCGAGATGTATCGCGCCCTGGGCCGCGATCTGTCGATCGCGCGCCGCATCCTTCCGGGAAGCCGCGTGACGCGCGCGCTCGAAGCGCGCTACGCGAAACTGCACGCCATCATCTATCGCAAGCCGCACGACTGGCGCGCACGCCTGCGCACCCTGTTCCGGGAAGAAATCCCGGACGTCGTGCACGAGCTGCGCTCACCGATCCAGTGGGTCAGCCTGCTGTTCGCGCTGAGCGCCGCGGCCGGGTGGTGGCTGATCGCGACGTATCCGGAACTGATCAGCCTGCTGGCGAGCGAGGAAATGATCAACGGCGTCGAGAGCGGCAAGCTCTGGACCGAAGGTCTGCTGAACGTCATGCCATCGTCCATGCTCTCGGTGGGCATCCTGACCAACAACATCGTGGTCAGCCTGACGGCTTTCGTCGTCGGTGTGTTCTTCGGGCTCGGCACCTTCTACATCATCGCCACGAACGGCCTGATGCTCGGCGCCATCTTCGCCTTCACGCATCAGCACGGCATGGCCGGCGAACTGCTGAAGTTCGTCACTGCACACGGCGTCGTCGAACTGTCGGTGATCTGCATCGCCGGCGCCGCCGGAGTCATGCTCGGCGAATCGTTGATCCGTCCGACCCACGGGACGCGGCGCGAATCGTTCCAGCATGCGACCGCGCGCACCAGCCGGCTGCTCGTCCTGTGTGCGCTGCTGCTGGTCGGCTGCGGCTTCATCGAAGGCTACCTCTCGCCCGATCCCGACTTCCCCATGATCAATCGCGTGATCGTGGGATTCGGCTATGCGGTGGTGATGGTTGCGGCCCTGACCGGCCGGCTGTTCGGGCGCAGAATGGGAGTAACCGCAAAGAACGCATAGAACGCAAATCAAGACCGAAGTAAAGACAGACACGCGCTCACACCCGACGCCGCTGCCTGAACCCCGCGTACGCATCGAACACCGCGCGCTCGATCTGGTCCGGTCGTGCCAGAACCGCAGGCGCACCGAGCGCCCGCAGGGCCAGCACGTTGCGTTCGAGTCGCGCGCAGTACTCCTGCGCGGCCAGCGCCTCGTACGGATCGAGCCATGAGTGCGCCGTTGCGTGGCGCATGTTCTCGGCTTCGGGACTCGCGAGTCCGGCGATGAGGGGCAGATGCTTGGGCAGCAGCAGGCGTACCGCCGACGCGAGCTGGCCTGCGATCGTGGCGTCGTCGAGGTCGGTCAGCAGCACGACGAGACTGCGATGCCTGACGAGCGAACGGATGCGCAGCGCGGCGTTGAGCGGATTCGATTCGGCCTGCACCAGCTTCGAGGAGGCCAGCAACCGGCGGATGCGCACGACCGCGCTGGTGCCGCGACCGGGTGCCAGTGCCGCGAGCGGTCGGTCGGCGAACAGCACGAGCCCGACCCGATCGTCCTGCGCGATGGCGTGCTCGGCAAAGCGCGCCGCAAGATTCGCGTAGTGTCCGAAGCGATCGAGCTCTCCGGCACGCAGCGCGCCCGTGCGGCCCGCATCGATCGCGATCACGATTTCCAGATGCTGGTCCTCGGAGAAATCGCGACTGACCAGGCGGCCGCTGCGCGCCGTCGCCTTCCAGTCGATCAGTTGCTGCGGATCGCCGCTGCGATAGTCGCGCAGTTGCAGGACTTCAGACCCCGTGCCGGAAATCTGCCGCGCTTTCGCGCCAGCGGAAACGGCGCCCAGATGTCGCGAATCGTCGCGCAGCACCTCGGGCACCACGTGCAGCCTGAAATCGGTGGCCAGCCGCTTCGGCCACCACGCCAGACCGAGCGGACCGGCGATGCGGATACGGATGCCCGGCCACACATGTTCGCCGAGCCGGCGTGGCGTGATCCGCAGATGGGTGCACGCCGGCGAATCGCCGGGTACGAAGAGCACCTGCACGGTCGGATCGACTTCGACCAGCGCCGGTGCATCCGGCGCAAGCTCGATGAGTGCGTCGCGATGCAACTTGTGCTGCAGACTGAGCCGCAGCGACTCGGCGCGCCCCAGTACGCCGCGCTGCCCGGGCTCGATGGTCAGGCTCAACCCGGCGCGCGTCGTCATCCAGCCTTCATAGGCCAGTCCGAGCAACAGCAATCCGAGCGGCAGACGCCACAGACCCGCGAGCGTCGCATCGCCGCTCCACGCGCCCATGATGGCGACGAGGACGGTCAGCACCGCGAGCACGAAGGCGTTCTGGCGCAGGCTCATGGAAGGAAAGGAAGGGGATGGGGATCAGAGGATAGGGGATAGGGACCAGGGGATAGGGGATTGTCAGAGGGAGACAGCAAAGTCGCCTGCGCCCGCTCTATCCAGCTATCCCCTATCCCCTGGTCCCTATCCCCTATCCCCTGGTCCCTATCCCCTATCCTCTGATCCCTATCCCCTGGTCCCTGTTCCCTGCTTCCTTCCTTCATCGCGGCACCGGCGTCTGATCGAGCAGTCGCTGCGTGATCACCTGCTCGGTCACTCCTTCCAGCACTGCATCCGATGCCAGCATGAGTCGGTGCGGAATGACCAGCGGCGCGACCTGCTTCACATCGTCGGGCGTCACGAAATCGGCGCCGCGCATGCCTGCCGAGATTCGTGCAGCACGCAACAGCGCCAGCACGCCGCGCGTCGACAGCCCGAGGCTCACGTGCGCGTGCGTGCGTGACGCGGCCGCGATATCCACGACATAGCCCGACAGCTCGGGTGCCACGTGAATCGACTCGACTTCCGCACGCGCCGCATCGAGCGCTTCGGCACCGATCGGTTGCTGCGATGTGCCGGACGAATGCGCATCGACGTTGCCGTAGCGGGCCAGGATCGCGAGTTCGTCGTCGCGCTGCGGATAGCCCAGATCGACGCGCAGCATGAAGCGGTCGAGCTGCGATTCGGGCAGCGGGTAAGTGCCTTCGAACTCGCGCGGATTCTGGGTCGCCACCACGAGGAAGTTGGGCGGCAGCGGATAGTTGTGACGATCCACGGTGACCTGCCGCTCTTCCATCGCTTCGAGCAACGCCGACTGAGTCTTGGGACCGGCGCGATTCACTTCGTCCACCAGAAGAACGTCCGCGAACACCGGGCCGTGACGGAAGGTGAAGTCCTTGCGCTCGGCATCGAAGACATGCACGCCCGTGATGTCCGCGGGCATCAGATCCGATGTTCCCTGCACTCGCTTGAACGTGCCGCCGAGGCTGGCCGCGAATGCCTTGCTGAGCAGCGTCTTGCCGAGACCTGGCGCACCCTGCAGCAGTACATGACCGCGAGCGATGATCGCGATGGCCAGCGCCCGCACGACGGGCTGCAATCCGATCACGACGCCACCGAGTTCCTGTTGCAACCGTTGTTCGAAAGATTCCAGCGCCTTGCTCATGCGGGTTCCCGGTGTTGTATTTCGAAGTCGATCAGGTCAGTTGCTGGCGCACTTGCGTCAGCAGATTCTGCAGCTTCGGCAGATCCACGCGCCTGCCGCGCTGCGCACGATCATGCAGATCGCGCAGTTGCTCGAGATCGCTGGCGGTCAGCGGGCTGCGGCCCGCAAGCCAGTCCCAGGGTGGCGCACCATCGACGGGCTGCCCGGCCTGGCGACGAATCTCGTTGAAGAAATTCGCGAACAACTGCTGCGCGGCCGTCGCGGGTTTCAGCACGCGCGCGAGAAAGCCACCGCTGGCGCGCACGAAGCTGGTGATATCGACCGGTTGCCAGCGGCTCCCGAATGCGCGCAGGCGCTGGGAGCCGAGCACAAACACCAGCCATAGCCCGAGCAGCCACCATAGCGAGGCATGCAGACGCCGGTCGCCATAGAACGCGTCCGGATCGTAGAAGGCGACGAGGCCCTGATGTGCGTCGTCGATCACGACGCGGCCTTGCGGAGCCACAGACCAGCGCACGATGTTGGCCAGCAACCGCGCGTTGTCCTTCTCTCCAAGCAACTTGTTGGTGAATACGCTGCCGTAAGCGCTGACCAGGATCTGGCCCCTGCCATAGCGCATCAGCCACAACACCGGCTCGCCCGTCTGCGGATCGCCAGCCAGTTCCAGCAGCAGCGCCGACATCGACGACGACGAGGCCCGCCACTTCGCCGTCGCATACTCGGATCGGGCGACGACCTCTTTCACGCCGCCCAGCAGGGGATGTTCGCCGTTCGGTACCATCGCGAACTCGAGCGGCTCATCGAGCTTCTGGAATGGATTGACGAAAGGCCTGGGCGGGTCCGGCCCGGTCTTCTCTTCTTCCTCTGCCGATGCCGGCTCCCTGTCGACGACGCCCGGGGATGTCTCAACCGGCGGCGCCTCTTCTGTCACCTGCATGAAGCTCAGGCCCGTCATGGACTTCATGCGCTTCATGAAGCCGGGATCGATGCCCTCGCCCATCGACCACTCGGGCGTATCGGAGAGTCCGGCCACGACCAGCAGCGTGTTGCCGGCCGAGATCCAGTCGCGCAGCGGACCGGTCTCCGAATCGCGCATCGGATACCGATGCGGGGTCGTGCTGATCAGCAGATTGCCTGTCGCCGGCATACCTTCGAGCTGCCCCAGTTGCTGGAAGCGTTCACGCAACGACACGGGCTGCACGCCCATCGATTCCATCCAGCGCATGAGCGCCAGGTAGCCGTTCGGCCCCTTTTCGGTGGTGACGGGCCGCGTGACCTGCTCCTGCGGCGGCGACGGCTTGGGCGCCATCAGCACGTAGAACAGTGCCAACGCAGCGATCGCCAGAGCGAAGGTCAGCAACCGGTCTTTCATGTTGCTGCCCGCGGCTGACCGAGCTGCTGATCGAGTGTCCGCCCTGCCGCGACCACGGCGTCGATCTCCTCGGACGGAACATCGCGATTGCCGTACAGGAGGCGCTCGCTCAGCGATGCCACACGATTGAAGATCCGACGCTGATCGACTGCATCGAACGCCGCCCGCGTACCCAGCTCCCGATGCGTCAGACTCTTTTCGGTCCGCAAGCGGCCCGTGTCGATGAGCGTGTTGACGAGGATGCGCAGGAGCAGGGCCGGGCGTTCCGCAGCCCGCACGCGTTCCAGGTCTGCGAGCGTTGCACGGGAAAGGTCCACCGAACCGGCGGCAGCGGCGACCGTGGCTGCACGCCGCCGCTCGCGGCGCCGGAAAACCCCGGCGGCGCGCAGTTCGTTCACTATCACGATGATGGCGATCAGGAGGATCAGCGCGATGGACACGTACACGATGGCACGCGTGACGCTTTCCGACACATCGAAATCCCGCAGCCACCGGCTCAGCCACGAGTCCTGTTCCTGCTGCGACTGTTGCCGCAGGCTGTTCAACCAGCGCTTGAATCGCTCGAGCAGGGTGAGCGGCCGGTCGCCCTGCGGCTCTTCCTGCAGCGAACCGAGGATGGGTGCCAGCCTGGTCACATCGGCTTGCGCAGAATGATCGGTCGGCGCTCGTCGATAGCGTTCGGTGACGTGCTGCAGATCCGCCAGACCATGGACGGTGAGCTGTTCGATCTCGGACTCGGAAATGAAGCCCACATACCCCGATCGCGTCAGCGCGTGCTCGATGCCGGGACAGGCTTCTTCGAGTTCGGCCAATCCGATCTCGTCGCCGCTCGATTCTTCGATGCAGGACGCAATCACCTCGAACGACGAGGTGTCAGCCGCAACGACAGCGCCGGCCGCCGGACCCGCTTCCTGGGATCCGGCGGCCGGCGCGGCCAACAACACCAAAGTGACGAGACTGGCTCGCACGTAATCAGGCGGTGCCGAGCGCACCCACGCGGGCAGCGAGGTCCCCACCTTCCTTGCGCAGCTTCAGATCCCAGTACACGGCCACCAGCATCGAGATGTAGAACGGCGTCAGCACGAGGCTGGCCAGTACGCCGACCAGAATGCCGCTGACCATGGCAAACATGAACGGATCGCTGGATCTCAGTCCGATCAATGGAATGGCAACACCCAGCACCAGCACCAGGGCAAAATAAATCACCATGACGATGATGGCGCCGACGCTGAGGATGGCTAACGTGCGCCACCAGTCGCCCCATACGAGACCATGACTGCCGGTCAGCGATGCGACCGGGCCCCGGCCCTCTAGCATCATCAGATTGAAGCAGAGGATCAGGCTGACCATCAGGATGATGCCGGGAACGAGCAACAGGACCAGGCCGATCGCGACGACGATAGCGAACAGGATGCTCATCAGGAACAGCAGCGGAACCTTGCCGAGTGCAGCCTGCAGCGCCTCGCCCAGGCTCATCTCGCTGTCGGTACCGACGGCGTTGATCTTCAGGTACAGCGCGCCCATCGACCACAACGACAGGATGATCGCGGCGAGCGTCGTGAGCCAGTAACCGGAACTCGACATCATGCTCAGGGTAGCCAGGGGATCGGCCGGATTGGCGCCGCCCTTCGTCATCATGTAGATCGAAGGCAGCGTGCCTGCGATGGCACTGATCAGGCAGAGGATCCACACCTTGCCGATGGATGCCTTGAAGAGCTGGAACGTCGTATCGAGTACACCACCGATCGTCTGTGGTTGCGCCGGTTGAATCGCCATTCGTGAGCCTCCCATGCGTTCTGTTATATGACCGTGCGCGGCGCACGGCGGGCCGATCATCCCGGAGCGGCAGGGCGGAAGGCAAGCGAAGGAGAAGAAGTGGGATGGCGGATAGCGGATGGCGGATAGTCAAGCCTCCGAGAATCAGCTCTGACCATCCGCTATCCGCTATCCGCTATTCACTTCTTCCTAACAGCGCTTCGCCCAGATCCTCAATCAGGTCCTCGACATCCTCGATCCCGACCGACAGGCGCACCAGCGAGTCGTCGATGCCCAGGGCTTTGCGCTTCTCCAGCGGGATCGACGCATGCGTCATGAGACCGGGATGATCGACGAGGCTTTCCACGCCGCCCAGGCTTTCGGCGATCGTGAAGATGCGCAGGCGCTCGAGGAACGTGCGTGTCTCGTCCAGTCCGCCCTTCACGAAGAACGTGACGATGCCGCTGAAGCCGTTCTTCATCTGGCGCTTCGCCAGTTCGTGCTGCGGATGGCTCGGCAATCCGGGATACAGCACGCGCGAAACCTGCGGATGTTTCTCCAGCCACTGCGCGATCTGC
>CAZBKC010000110.1:0-9026 GCA_964492345.1 uncultured Steroidobacter sp.
CCGATGACACCGTTCATCGGCGTGCGGATCTCGTGACTCATGTTCGCCAGGAATTCGCTCTTGGCCTGCGTCGCGCGCTCGGCCAGATTGCGCGCATGCTCCAGTTCGCGATTGCTAGCCAGCAACGCACTCTCCCGTTCCTTCTGCGCGCGCAGATACGCCGCGATGAACATCGACAGCGTCACCATGATGCCGACCATCGTACCCACTGCGTACTTGTCCACGTGCTCCGGAGGATAGGCGCTGGGCAGCACCGTGAACGACTGGACGATGAAGCAGCCGACGAAGATCACCGTGAACGCAATGGTGCATACGACGACCGCGCGGATCCCCAGCATGATGCCGGCATACGAGATCACGAGCGCGAACGTGGCGTTGGTGGGCGACTGCAGTCCACCCGTGTAGTACATGCTGGCGAGCGCAGCGAGGGAGATGGCAAAGATCTGTGCGATGGCGAAACGTTCGATGTGTCCGCCCCTGCGAATCGCAAGGATGCCCCAGACAGCAACGACGACGACCAGGACGGAACTGGCGAGGCTCAGCCACATCTGCAACCGGACGATGCCGGCGAACGCCAGCACGATCGTCACGATCTGGAACATCGCATAGCCGTTCAGGACGCGGATGCGTCCCATCAGCGCACGGTCATTCCAGCGCGGATCGTCCGGACCGATGCCGCTGTTGAGAATGTCACCGAATCTCGATCGAAGCTGCGCGAGCATGATGATTCGAAAGATCGTCTCCACCCGCCCCCGCGGGATCGATTCGCCGGCAAGTTCAACGGTGCGGATGCTACCCAGCGAAGCGGCACCGGAAACGGACCAGGTCAACAGAATGCGGCATTGGGTCGCGTCATTCAGGGATACCGCGTCGAAAGTGACGGGGAGATCGGGGTCTGGATTACCCGACGCATCTGCAAGGATGTGACCTGCGTCGCGCCGCCCGCCCTCAGGGGAACTACGGGGCCGTTACGCGACTGTCCGAAGCGGCGCTTCCGCGCGCCGGCGTTACCTTCCTCCCGCATGCTCTCAAGAACCTATCGATACCAACGTCGAACGGCGAGATATCACATGGCTCCCTGCGCACCCACCCGGACTCCGCTCCCCGAGGAAATCGACATCCCGGCCCTGCGGGAAAAATACCGCCAGGAACGCAACAAGCGCCTGCGCCGCGAAGGCCAGAACCAGTACGCCGAGCCCGTGGGCGAATTTGCCAGCGCGTACGAATCCGATCCGCACATGCCGGTGAAGCCGCGCGATCCCATCGTCGAGGAGACCGATGTCGTCGTTCTCGGCGCCGGTTTCTGCGGGATGCTGACTTCGATCGAACTGAAGAAGGCGGGCATCGCGAACTTCCGCAACATCGACTGGGCCGGCGACTGGGGCGGCTGCTGGTACTGGAACCGCTATCCCGGCATCCAGTGCGACAACGACGCGTACTGCTACCTGCCGCTGCTGGAAGAAACCGGCTACATGCCGAAGAAGAAATTCGAGGACGGCTGGGACATCTACCAGCACTGCGTGCGCATCGCGAAGCGTTTCGAACTGTATCCGCACGCGATCTTCCATACGCTCGTCACGGCGATGCGCTGGGACGAGAACATCAGGCGCTGGCGGCTCAGCACCAATCGCGGCGACGACATCCGTGCGCGCTTCGTCGTCATGGCCGGCGGTCCGCTGAACAAGCCGAAGCTGCCGGGCATTCCGGGGCTGAACCGGTTCAAGGGCAGGATATTCCACACCGCACGCTGGGAGTACGACTACACCGGCGGCACCGCACAGAATCCGGTACTCGACAAACTCGCCGACAAGCGCGTGGCGATCATCGGCACCGGCGCAACTGCCATCCAGGTCGTGCCCTACCTCGGCCGGTACGCGAAGCAGACGTATGTCATCCAGCGCACGCCCTCCAGCGTCGACGAACGCAACAACACGCCCACCGATCTGAACTGGTGGCGCTCGCTCAGGCCGGGCTGGCAGAAGCAACGCCAGATGAACTTCCACCACGGCGCCATGGAACGCTTCGCCAAGGGCGAGCCGGACCTGATTTGCGACATCTGGACCGAGATCAATCGCAACATCTCCGCGAAACTCGATGCGCAGGGCTGGCCGGAACTGACGCCGCAGCAATACCTGGACATGCGGGAAGTCGTCGACTACCAGGTGATGGAGCGCCTGCGCCGTCGTGTCGATGCCATCGTCCACGACCAGGCCACCGCCGAGGCACTGAAGCCCTACTACCGCTTCCTGTGCAAGCGGCCCTGCTCCAACGACGACTACTACCTGACGTTCAATCGTCCCAACGTGAAACTGATCGATGTCTCCGGCACGCGCGGCGTCGAGCGCCTGACCGAAAAAGGTTTCGTGCACGAAGGCATCGAATACGAGGTCGACTGCATCATCCTGGCGAGCGGCTTCGAGATCACCAGCGAACTCTCCAAGCGCTGGGGCATCGACACGATCGAAGGCCGCAACGGCGTGTCGATCTACGATCACTGGGCCGACGGCTACAAGACACTGCACGGCATGATGACGCGCGGCTTCCCCAACCAGTTCTTCACGGGCTTCACGCAGGCCGGCCTCAATTCGACCAACAGCGTGACCTTCGTCTCGCAGGGGCGCCATATCGGCTACATCGTGAGCCAGGCACTGAAGCGCGGCGTCACGGTCGTCGAGCCGAGCCAGCAAGCCCAGGACGCATGGGTGAAGACGATCCGCGAGAACGCAGTCGATACCTCGCAGTTCGCGCGCGAATGCACGCCGGGTTACTTCAACAACGAAGGCGAGGACAAGCTGCGCTGGTATCTCGGCGAGCCCTACGGGCCGGGCTTCTATGCCTTCGAGCAACTGCTCGAAGAATGGCGCGACCGCAGCGATCTGCGCGGCCTCGAACTCGGCACCTGAGGAGAAGCATCATGAGCAGCGTCGTCAATCTTCCCGGCAACGTCAGCATCGAAGATCTGTCGAAGCCACTGATCTTTCCGGTCGAGGCCTACATTTCCGAAGAGTACGCACACGCCGAAGGCGACCGCCTGTGGGCGAAGGTGTGGCAGCACGTCGGCCGCGTCGAGGAGATTCCCGAGGTCGGCAACTACATCACCTACGACATCGGTAACGACTCCATCCTGATCGTCCGTACCGCACCGGACACGATCAAGGCGTATCACAACGTCTGTCCGCATCGCGGTCGCAAGCTGGTCGGCACGCCGCAGGGCGAGAATCACGCCTGCGGCAAGAAAGGCGCCTTCGTCTGCGGCTATCACGCCTGGACCTTCAATCTCGACGGCAAGGCCACCTACATCCTCGACCAGGAGGACTGGCAGGGTGCACTGAACGACAAACGCACTTCCCTGAGAGAAGTGAAGGTCGACACGTGGGGCGGCTGGATCTGGATCAACATGGACCCGGACTGCGTGTCCCTGCGCGACTACCTCGAACCGATGGCGGGCCTGCTCGATCCGTTCGAGTTCGAGAAGATGCGTTATCGCTTCCGCCAGTGGGTGGTGTTCGACTGCAACTGGAAGGTGGCGATCGAAGCCTTCCTGGAGCCGTACCACGTCAAGGGCACGCATCCGCAGCTCATGAAGTACGGCGACTTCTATGCCTGGAGCAAGGCGCAGGGCCTGCATGGCAACGACGGCTTCGATCCGCGCAAACCCGACGCGAGCACTGCGGCGACTGCCACGGTGCATCGCGCCGCCAAGGGCGCCGATGCCCGCGTGACCATCCGCCAGATGCAGGAAGAGTTCTGGGAAACCATCGGCGCGAGCACGACGGAAACGCTGGTCAATGCGGCACGACGCCTCGTCGACGAACTGCCGGAAGGCACGCCGCCCGAGCAGGTCCACCATCACTGGCTCGAATCCGCGCGACGCGACGATGCCGCGCGCGGCGTGATCTGGCCCGCCATCACCGACAAGCAGATGGCGGAAGCGGGCCTGGCGCAGAGCATCTTCCCCAACATGAACATCCTGCCGGGCCCGACCTTCGCGCTGTACTACCGCGTGCGTCCGTACCGCACCGACCCCAACAAGTGCATCTACGAAGCCATCGCCATGGAACGCTTTCCGGAAGGCCAGGAACCGAAGACCGAATGGAAGTACGCCGAACCCACTGAGGCGAACTGGCGCAAGGTCATCGCGCAGGACTTCTCCAACATGATCGAGGTGCAGCGCGGCCTGCACTCACGCGGCTTCGAGGGCTGCCTGCCCAACCCGCACCAGGAACAGAAGGTCACCAACCTGCATCGCAACCTGGCGCGCTACATGGGCATGGGCGCACCGCGGCTGTTGCGGTGAAGGAAAAAGATCAAGAGGCCGCGAAAGACCGCATAAAAGAAGCAAGGTTCAGAGGAAGGTAGACTCCCGCTTACGCGGGAGTGACGAAAAAACAATCCCTTTCTTTTTTGCGGTCTTTTGCAGCTCTACCCTCCTCTCTTTATCTCCTCTCACGTGATCGACTCATCCCCCGCGATCTGCGTCCGGTGCATCATGCGACCGCTCGACAGCTCGTACAGCGTGGCGCGATGCATGGTGCCCGAGTTGTCCCAGATGACCATGTCGCCCACCGTCCACTCGTGGCAATAGACGAACTGCGGTTGTGTCGCCCAGTCGCGCAGGCGCGTGAGCAGCGCCCAACCTTCGCGCAGATCCATGCCTTCGATGTGCGAAGCCGTCGAGCCCAGCACCAGCGACTTGCGACCGGAGCGATGCGTCCACACCAGCGGCAGCGTGCGCGGCGGGAAGCGCTGCCAGTCCTTCATCTGCAGGTAGGTCGGCTCGGGTGTCACGTAGCGCTGCGAGGCCTCCATCAGGTGCACGACCTTGAGCTTGTCGAGCGCCGCCTTGTCGTCCGCGGACAGATCGTCGTAGGCCGCATAGGTGTTGGCGAACTCGGTGTGCCCGCCGGTCGGCGACAGGCGCCGCCCCGTCAGAACCGCGAGACCGATGGGGATGTCGAGCATGCTGCCGTCGATGTGCCAGTAGAACGCACCACGGATGTAGTCGGCGGCCGGGCTTTCGAGCGGATCGATGGTGATCTTGGAAACCTTGTCCTTGTTGAGTTCCGAGATCGGTCCGAGGGTCTTGGTGAAGGCGATCTGTTCCTCGTCGGTCAGGTTGATCTGGCGGAATACGACCACGCCGCGCTGTTCGAGGATTTCGCGGATGTCCGCGGAGATCGCACCACTCAGCAGTGTGCGCTTGTCGGTGCGGATCTCGCTGCCAATACGCGGCCTGAGATCGATGCTCGTGAAATTGGCTGTGGGCTTCAGAACGCTGCTCATGATGTCGGGCTCCTAGTGGAAACTCACGCCTGCAGATAGCGGTCGAGTTCCTGGTGCATGTTGAGAATGATTTTTTCCTGGTTGTCCGCGAGCCAGGTCTGGCGCAGGCTGCGCGAGCGCAGGCCCTTCTGGATGCGCGGGATGTTGCCGATGTCCTGGCGCGGGATGAGCCGTACCTGTTCCGGATCGAGCAGGTCGGTGACGTGCTGTACGGTCGCGCGCGGTGGCTTGACCGCGGCCGGATAGGTCTTGGTCGAAAAGATCTCGAAGATGCAGCGCTCGGGATCGAAGCCGTCCGGACGCACGCGATAGATCATGTTGTTGCCGGCCTGCGGCAGCACCATCAGGTTCGGGAAGATGAACACCTCGCCGCCCCACATCCCCAGTGTTTCAGGGGTGGGCTTCGGCATCGGCCGTTGCTCGGCCGCGGCACGTGCATACAGGGCCTTCACGTATTCGCCGCCCAGTGTCGAGCCTTCAGGAATCGGCTTGTCGCGCAGTGTGCGCAGCAGATCGACATCCTCCTGCAGCACCATCGCATCGAGTCCGTCGACCAGCAGTTGCAGTCGATTCGCCATGTCCTCGAGCGGATCGCCCTTGCGTTCGTTGACGTGGCCCGCCATCGGCGTCTTCTTGCCGCCGTAGAAACGGCCGTGGCCGTTGGCGAAGGTCTCGTAGGTCACGTAGCGATGCGTGAACTCTGCATCGTCACGGATGCCGCGCACCACTTCGGCCCCGCCTTTCTCCAGTTGCGGATGCGTTGCCGGCACATGGAAGGCTTCGAAGAACGCCTCCTGCGCAACCTTCCAGTTCGAGGGCACCGGCAGCGACTTCCACCAGTAGTGATGCATCTCGCCGGTGGCGAGATCTTCGAGGTAGTGACGCACCGGCGCGATGAACTCGTCGAACGGCCGGGCATTGCGATCGAAGTTGATGAAGACGAAACCGGCGAAGACTTCTGTCCGCACCTCGCGCAGCGCCACGTCGCTGTCGCGCAGCTGACCGCCGCGGAACTCCTGGCGTTCCAGCACGAAGCGGTTATGGCCGCACAGATCCCAGCGCCAGCCATGGAAGGGACACATGATCTGGCCGCCGTCGAACGTGCCGGCGCCTTCGCTCAGCGTCGTGCCCCGATGCGGACAGGCATTGTGGTAGGCCTTGATGGTGGTCGCATCGGCGCGAACGATCGTGACCGATTGATCGCCGATGTCGTAGGTCGTGTAGTCGCCGACTTCGGGCAGTTCATCGACGCGCGCAGCAGCCTGCCAGACGCGGCTCCACAGCTTTTCATGCTCCAGTCGAGCAAACCCCGGATCGATATAGCGGCCGGTGGCGACGCCATGCGGCAGCGTGCGCCATTCGGGCGGCAGCTCCGTTCCGGAACCGGTCTGACGCCTGCCGACTTCGCGAGGTACGACGCTCATGGTGATCTCCCCCTGCACAACCTTGCGTCCTTTCTGGCACGCAGCAGGAGCGCGCTGAATGCGGGGTTCCACTCGGCGATTACGTGCGTCCCCGGAGAAGCACACCCGGGAGTATTTCTAGGTGCCTTCCACGAGCCACACCGTAGTTCCCCGAGATCCCTCGCGACGGCACGTTCGTATCGTTGGCGCATGCAAGCCAATCCCGTGAATGTCGCGCCCTACGATCTGGTCGGCGGCGAAGCTGCCGTGCAGCGTCTGGTCAACCGCTTCTACGACTACATGGACGAGTTGCCCGAAGCCCGCCGGCTGCGCGATATCCATGCGCCCGACCTGGGGCCGATGCGACAGAAACTGTTCGAGTTCATGAGCGGCTGGCTGGGCGGGCCACCGCTGTACTTCAAGCGTGCGGATGCGAAGTGCATGGGCTCGGCGCATCAACCCTTCGCCATCGATGCGCAGCTGCGCGATCAATGGATGCTGTGCATGTCGCGCGCACTGGACGACGTCCCGATGGAATCAGGTCTGCGCCAGAAGATCGAACGTGCGCTGCAACAGATGACCGAAGCGCTGCGCAATCGCTGAGAACCACGCCTGGCCGCCATTGCCGCACAGGCGGGGCCATTACCAAGATCCCTTAGTAATTCTCGGGACTCCCTAGGTCGCGCTTTTCCGGCCGGACGCTATGTTCTACGACTATCTCTTCGGCACGCTGGACTGATCCGCAATCCGCCTTGTCGTCGCAACCGACTGGAGAACCGACATGAACATGAATGACCTGGTGATCGTCAGCGTCGACGACCACATCTGCGAACCCGGCAACCTGTTCGACCATCAGCTCTCCGGCGCCGACCTGGCGTCGGCGCCGAAGTTCATGACCGACCGCAACGGCAAGAACTACTGGACCTACCAGGGCAACTTCCGTCCCTCGGTCGGGCTCAATGCCGTCGTCGGACGACCGCTGGAAGAGTACGGCATGGAGCCGACGTCGCTCGATCAGTTGCGCGAGGGCTGCTACGACGTGCATGCGCGCGTCGACGACATGAACGTCAACGGCATCGCTGCGTCGATGTGCTTCGGCAATTCCATCGGCTTCGACGGCCAGACGTTCCACAACGCGCCCGACAAGGCGCTCGCGCTCAAACACATGCGTGCCTACAACGACTGGCACATGGATGAGTGGTGCAATGCGTATCCGGGCCGCTTCATTCCGCTGGGCATCCTGCCGACATGGGACATGAACGCGACCGTGGCCGAGATCCGGCGTCTTGCGAACAAGGGCTTCCGCACCGTGTCGGTGTCCGAGAACCCGACGAAGCAGAACCTGCCGAGCATCCACAACGAATACTGGAAGCCGTTCTTCACGGCCATCGCCGACCACGACATGACGATCGCCCTGCATATCGGTAGCGGCAATCCCGCACCGCACGCATCGATGGAAACGCCGATCGAAGCATGGATCTCGACGATGCCGATGTCGGTGGCGATCGGCGTGGCCGACTGGCTGCAGCTCGAAGCGCTGCACCAGTATCCGAACCTGCGTATCGCCATTTCCGAAGGCGGCATCGGCTGGGTGCCCTACTTCATGGAACGCGCCGACTATTCCAACTGGCGCCACAAGGCCTGGACGCATTCGCGCTTCCAGAAGCTCAGGCCGAGCGAACTGATGAAGCGTCACTTCCTGCACTGTTTCATCGAGGACGCCTACGGCCTGAAGAATCTCGACTTCATCGGCGAGGACAACGCGGCTTATGAATGCGACTACCCGCACTCCGATGCGGCGTGGCCTGAAGTGCCGGAACGCCTGTGGCCGACCGTGCAGCATCTGACCGACGCGCAGATCGACAAGGTGACGCATCTGAACGCCATGCGCTTCTTCCGCTTCGACCTGTTCGAGCACCGCAAGCGTGAAGACCTGACCGTGGGCGCATTGCGTGCCCTGGCGAAGGCCAAGGGCGTCGACACGGCACCGAAGTCCTCGGGCGGCGCGCGGCCGGACGACGGCTCACAGCGCCCGATCACCTCGGGGGACATCGTCGGCATGTTCCAGAAGCACGCTGCGGAACGTAACGCGGCGTAAGGGCGATCCCGGGCCGCGGGGAACGACAAGGGTCATCCCCGCGCAGGCGCATTGCTGTCCGGGATAAGCATTGCTGTCCGGGATAAATAGCTGTTTGAACTGACCTGCCTGCCACCCTCACCGCGCGCACCTTCGGCTGGCGACGAGCACGACGTCGCCGGGTCCACTAAGCCCTAATGGCACTGACTTAACCGGTCTTGGCGGATTCGAGGGGTATCAAGGGAGTAAGTGCTTGATTGAAC
>CAZBKC010000111.1:0-5757 GCA_964492345.1 uncultured Steroidobacter sp.
GTTCGCCATATTCGCCGCGAACCGGGAACATGCCCGTGTTCATGCTCTGCTGCGACAGATCCTCCAGATACTCGGGGTAGTAGCGCTGGATCCAGTGGCGGTCGGCCTCGGAATTCCCGGCATCGCGAATGGTGACTGGCACGTTGATATTACCGGCTCGTCCTGTGCCGCCTCCGCAGCGAATATCGATAGAGGCTGTATTGTCTTCCTGACTGACGGTGCGATCCAGCTTGGATCGATACGGATGTGAAAAGGTGGGTACGACAGGCAGCGTCGCCCGACAAGCGAGACCGGGCAGGCACGAATGCCCGCCCGGCTCGCGACTCGATTACTGAGCAGGAGTCACAGCTTCCTCGGCAGCTTCCTCAGCAGCTTCGCCAGCGGCTTCAGCGGCATCGCCAGCGGCTTCAGCAGCATCACCAGCGGCTTCGCCGGCGTCCTGCGCAGCTTCACCGGCAGCGGCGGCGGCTTCCTGAGCCTCTTCCTTCTGCGCGCATGCGGCCAGCGACAAGGACAGCGCGAGAGCAGCAAGAATCATCTTTGTGTTCATGTGATCTATCACCCCAGTGATTGCGTAGATGTGATTGGGAGTTGGTAACTTCCACAGCAGTCGCGAGATAACATTCTCTCGTCGATTGCGGCGGGCGGATTCTAGAGCGTTTCACTCATGTTTTGAAATGTCCCGCCGGCGCGCGTCGCGAACAGAAGACATTTTCACGGGGCACCGAACATGCTGAATTTCAGGCCCGGACTCGCTGCTGCGATCGTTCTCTGCGCTTGTATTACGCTGTCTGCGTGCGTATCGCAGCAACAGCGTGTCGCAACAGCGGTCATCGAAGCAGGTCGCCGCAGCGAGGCGCTGCCGCTCCCTCATCTCATTGACGAAACGTTGACAATTGAGGCCGCGTACGGGGTCCAGAAGCGCATCGTGCTGTCGAAGCTCGAAGGCGCGCAACCGGGAGGCTTCAAGGCCGGTCTCACTTCGCCGCAGTCCCGGGCCCGCTTTCGTGCCAACGCTCCCGTAGCAGGCGTCCTGGCACGCGAGGGACTGCTGCCGCGAGATGCGACCCTCCGACTGAGCGATCTTCGCGGCCTCAACATCGAGACGGAAGTCGCGATGCGCATCAGCAAACCCATCCGTACTCGCATCGACGCGGCAGCCGAACTCAAGCATCACATCGATGGCATCGCACCAGCGGTCGAACTTCCGAACCTCTACTACACGTCTCCCGAGCAGATCGGCGCACTCGACATCATCGCAACCAACGTCGCCGCAGCCGCATACATCGTCGGCGACTTCGTATCGCCCCTGGCGCGCGACCCCAATGAAACCCAGCCACGCCTTT
This sequence comes from uncultured Steroidobacter sp., assembly GCA_964492345.1. Classification (GTDB taxonomy): domain Bacteria; phylum Pseudomonadota; class Gammaproteobacteria; order Steroidobacterales; family Steroidobacteraceae; genus Steroidobacter. The sequence continues at coordinate 1,347 of CAZBKC010000111.1, forward strand.
CGTGCAATGGAAAGGAAGTCAACAGAGGCGATGCACGGGATGCGCTCGGCGATCAGTGGGAAGCTGCGCGCTGGCTGGTGAATACGATGCTCGATCAGGGCTGGTCGCTCGAACCCGGGCAGATTCTGCTGACAGGTGCACTCGGACGAATGATTCCGGCCAGCGTCGGTAATTGCAGCGCCGAGTTCGGCAGTTGGGGCACAATCTCGTTCCACGTTGTGCAGTAGTCGTGCGGCCCACCATTCCGTGGCGCGCTGCCGTCGCTTTCAGTGGGAGTGACCTCCATGACAACCCTCGACACCCTCTACGACGATCACCTGGCGATCCTGCGCGCACGAACCGATGATGCGCTTGCCGCAAGCGGCTTCGATTCCATCGCGATCCATTCCGGTCGATTGTGGATGCAGTTTCTCGACGATCAGCCGTATCCGTTCAAGGTCAATCCGCATTTCAAGTCCTGGGCGCCGCTGCTCGACGCTCCGGACTGCTGGATTCTCTATGAACCGGCGAAACCGCTCCGCCTGCTGTTTCTGCAGCCCCACGATTACTGGCACAAACAGCCGGTCATGCCCGGCGAGTACTGGGCGTCGCGCTTCGCCATCGACGTGATCCGCGAGGCTTCCGAAGCGCGTGCGCATCTGCTGCGGCTACCGAACTGCGCACTGATCGGCGAATGGCAGGCCGAGTATTCCGAATGGGGGTTCGCTGCAGGCAATCCGAATCTCCTGCTCGATCGCCTGCACTACCACCGCGCCAGCAAAACGCCCTACGAACTCGAATGCATGCGACTGGCTAGCCTGCGCGGCGCGCGCGGACACCAGGCAGCCGAAGCGGCTTTCCGTGCCGGTGCCCCGGAATTCGCGATTCATGTCGAGTACCTGCGCGCCACGCAGCACAGCGAGGCTGGATTGCCCTATCCAAACATCATTGCGCTGAACGAACACGCCGCAGTGCTGCACTACCAGCATCAGGAGCGACAGGCTCCCGGGTCGATGCGCTCATTCCTCATCGATGCTGGAGCAGAGGTCGCCGGCTACGCGAGCGATATCACCCGCACCTACTCGGGAAAGAACGACGAGTTCCGCAAGTTGATCGACGGTATGGAACGGCTGCAGCTGCAGCTCTGCGATGAAGTACGCGCGGGGACGGACTACGCCAGCATCCATCTGAGCGCACACCGGCGGATAGCAGGTCTGCTGCGCGACAGCGACATCATCAGCACCAGTCCCGACGATGCGGTCGCATCCGGCCTGTCTGCAGTCTTCTTTCCCCACGGGGTCGGCCACTTGCTCGGCCTGCAGGTTCACGATGTTGCAGGCTTCACGGTCAGCATTGAAGGCAAGCAGAAAGCGCGGCCGCTGGGCCATCCTTACCTTCGTCTTACCCGCACGCTCGAACCCGGTTTCGTCGTCACCATCGAACCGGGTCTCTACTTCATCGACATGCTGTTGAATGAGGCCCGCGATGCACCGTACGCCGGTCAGATCAACTGGAAGCAGGTGGACCGATTCAAACCGTACGGCGGGATTCGCATCGAGGACAACGTCGCGTGCACCACCGCAGAGCCCGAGAACCTGACGCGCGCCGCATTCGCCCGATTGGCTTGATTCGAAACCGGCCCGCCGTCAGCGGGCCGGTTTTTCTGCGCACGCAGCAGACGACTACTTCTTCTCTTTCAACAGGTCGCGAATTTCTTCGAGCAGCACTTCCTGCCGCGGCGGTGGTGGCGGCACCGCAGGAGCTGCTGCTTCTTTCCTGCGCACACTATTGATCAGCTTCACCAGCATGAAGATGGCGAACGCCACGATCGCGAAATCGAACACGGTCTGCAGAAATACGCCGTAACGGATCGTCACCGCCTCAGCGCCTTCCGTGATCGCAGGCAGCGTTACCGCAAGCCTGGTGAAGTCGACCCCACCGATCACGTAACCGAGCGGAGGGGTGACGACGTCGCTCACCAGCGAACTCACGATCTTGCCGAACGCGGCACCGATGATGATACCGACGGCCATATCGACGACGTTGCCCTTGACGGCGAACTCACGGAATTCTTTCAGGACGCTCATTGGACCTCCCGGTCGGACTGTGGGCTGTGGGCTGTAGGTCGGAAAAGAGATCCGTCAGCCTTGGTCATGCATTCCGCAGAGGCCGCATTTCTTTATTCTACCTACGGTCTACAGCCTACAGCCCACGGCCTCCTCAAGTCAGCCTGTTCAACCCGTTGTAAGCCGCCACCCGATACGCCTCCGCCATGGTCGGATAGTTGAACGTCGTATTGGTGAAGTAGCGGATGTTGTTGAGATCGGGACTGGCCATGACGGTCTGTCCGATGTGAACGATCTCGGAAGCGCCGTCGCCGAAGCAATGCACGCCAAGGACAGCCAGCGACTCGGCGTGGAAGATGATCTTGAGCATGCCCACCCGCTCGTCGGTCATCTGCGCCCGCGCCAGATTCTTGAAGGCACAGTGTCCGACTTCATAGGGAACTTTGCCTTCCTGAAGCTCGCGCTCGGTCCTGCCGATCGAGGAAATTTCGGGAATGGTGTAGATGCCGCTGGGCACCATGTCGAGTCGATGCTCTGGAACGGACGGATCGAGGATATGCTGCACGGCGTGCGATCCCTGCACATAGGCCGCACTGGCCAATGCCGGCGGGCCGGCGATGTCCCCGACCGCGTAGATATGCGGCACGGCCGTCTGATAGTGGGCGCTGACGGCAATCTGTCCGCGTGAGTTGGCGTCGAGACCAACCCGATCCAGTTTCAGATGTTGCGAGTTTCCGGTTCGGCCATTGGCCCAGAGCAACAGATCCGATTTGATCTTGCGCCCCGACTCCAGGTGCAGCACGACGTCCCTTTCCCGCGCCTCGAGTGCCTTGAACTGCTCGTTATGCCGAATGACGCAGCCCTGTTCACGCAGGTGATAGGACAGCGCCTCTGCGATCTCGTCGTCGAGAAACGAGAGCAACCGTTCGTGCGTGTTGACCAGAGTGACCTTGGCGCCGAGGTTGATGAAGATCGACGCGTACTCGCAGCCAATGACACCCGCGCCGTAAATCGTGACCGCGAACGGATGCGCCGGATAACGCAGGATCGAATCGCTGTCACGGATGTGTTCGTGCGTGAAGTCCACTTCCGGCGGATGATAGGGCCGCGAGCCCGCCGCAATGATGATGTGCCGACCGGAAATCCTCTGCGGCTTGCCCACCGATGGCTGAATCTCGATCACGTGGTCGTCGACGAACGACGCCTCGCCGCCGAAGATCGGCACCCGGTTGCGCTCGTAGAAACGATGACGGCTCGCAACCTGCGACTCCACGACCTTGGTGGCCGTCGCCAGCAGCTGGGGATACGTCAACGGTGTGTCGGCATGGAATTCCCGCAATAGCGGATTGCGGCGCAGGTCGTGAAGTATCTTGACTGCGTGTCGCAGCGCCTTGCTGGGAATCGTGCCCCAGTGCGTACAGCCTCCGCCGACTTCGAAATGCCGCTCGATCAGCGCCACCGTCCGATGATTTTTCGCAGCCATCATTGCGGCCCCTTCGCCAGCCGGACCGCTGCCTACGACGACGACATCGAACTGTTCCATGACTGACTTCTTCACTTTGCTACGCGCTGAATTGAATACGACGGCGATGCAGACGCGAATCGCCATGCCGAACTGTATCGCATTGCAGAAGAGGCAGATTCTACCCAGCGAGGCGCCGAGCAAGATTTCTGCGCTGCAAAATCAAACGTGCAAAAGTGGTGCGTTCGCACGAGGCCGACTTTCGTTGCTTTTTCACCAAATCCCTTTCACTTCCCAGCAGGACTCAGTAACCTTCGCGCCACGTCGCGAGCGCACTGGCGTGTAACCAGCACGCCCGTCACGCGGAATCAGTCGTTGTCGATCACGGATCATGCAAAGGGGGATTCATGTCAGAAGCAAGTGTCACTCTGCGGCGGGCGATCGTTGCCGCATTGGCAATGTCGGCCGTTACAGCGTTGCCCGTATCTGCTCAGGAGACGGGTAGCGATGAAGGTCGCAACATCGAGACCATCGTCGTCACCGCGCAGAAGCGCGAACAGAACCTGCAGGACGTGCCGATCGTCGTAACGGCGGTGTCAGGTCAGCTCCTCCAGGACAGCGGCGTCAGGGACATCAAGGATCTGGCCATCCTCGCACCGGGTCTCACGGTCACCTCGACGTCGAGCGAAGCCAGCACCACCGCGCGTATCCGCGGCATCGGCACGGTCGGCGACAATCCAGGCCTTGAATCTTCGGTCGGCGTGGTCATCGACGGCGTATATCGGCCCCGCAATGGCGTCGGTTTCGGCGACCTCGGCGAACTCGAGCGCATCGAAGTTCTCAAAGGCCCACAAGGCACGCTGTTCGGCAAGAACACGTCGGCCGGCGTGATCAACATCATCAC
>CAZBKC010000111.1:5767-9002 GCA_964492345.1 uncultured Steroidobacter sp.
CTCGATGTGAACACTGGTCCTGGACCGCGCACTGAGAACGAAGACACGGATCGCAGCGTCAAGACGGCTCGCGGCCAGCTACTGTTCACGCCGAGAGACGACCTCGATATCCGATTGACCGGCGACTACAGCGAGCGAGACGAATCCTGCTGCGGAGCTGTCCAGACGCTGCGTCCGCCGGCTGCGGCAGCTATAGATCTGCTTGCAGGCGGCAAAGGTATCAACCTCCCGGCGGAAGCATTCGATCGTCTCGCCTATTCGAACCGCAGCACGAAGCAGGAGATCAAAGACGCGGGTGCATCCGCCGAAGTCAACTTCGACCTTGATGGACTCGGTGGCGCAACGCTGACGTCGATCACAGCCTGGCGCACCTGGGAAAGCCTGAATGCCCAGGACACCGACTTCACGACGGCAGACATCTGGCATCGCGACCCGGACGGCAATCAGTTCACCGAATTCCAGCAGCTCAGTCAGGAGTTCCGCCTCGCGGGTGAGTCAGACAGGCTAAGCTGGCTCGTCGGCGCCTTCTACGCAAGCGAGGATCTCAAGTCGAGACAACAACTGCAGTACGGCACCCAGTACGGTACGTACATGTTTGCGCTCGGCCAGGGTAATCCGGCTCTTGCAGGGCTGACGAGCGCCGCACTGTACCCTGCAGGCCTTGGCTTGCGCGACGTGCACGAGCAGGAATCAGAGACGTGGGCGCTGTTCACGAACAATAGCATCCGGTTCACGGATGCACTGGAACTCACCCTGGGCCTGCGCTACACGGATGAAGGGAAGGACCTCGACACACAGTATCGTAATACTCACACCGGGGCAGGTTGTGCGACGTGGCGGGCCGCGTTCGCGGCTATCCCAGTGGCAGCAAGACCACTTATGCGCATCGCGTGCCTTGCACTCACAGATCCGCAATACAACAACCTCGACAACTCGCAATCCCTGGATGAAGGCGAGTGGAGCGGCACGGCGAAGCTCGCGTTCCGCTTCAACGACCAGGTCATGAGCTACGTGTCGTTTGCGCGCGGCTACAAGGCCGGCGGCTTCAATCTGGATCGCGTGCGCAGCGGCACCGGTTCGGGTGATGACCCGACGATCGTGCCCGTCCTGGATACGTCGTTCGACAAGGAACTGGTCGACTCGTACGAGGTCGGTGTGAAGACTCAGTGGGCGGACAATTCGCTGCTCCTGAACGCATCGGTCTTCTATCAGGACTACACGGACTTCCAGCTCAACACCTTCGACGGTGTGCAATTCATCGTGACTTCGCTGGAGCAGGTGACATCGGAAGGCGTCGACCTGGACATCGTGTGGTTTACGCCGCTTGAGCAGCTCAGCATCCAGGGCGGCGTGACCTACGCAGATACACAGATCGAAGATCCGGCAGCTCTTTCGAACCCGCTGTGGTTCAGCGCGCTGCGCGAGAACGATCGCATGCCGTTCGCACCAGAGTGGTCGGGGAGTCTGTCGGCCACCTTCGAGCAGCCCATCGGTACGAATTTCATCTGGCGTACGAATGTGGGCGCGAAATACATGTCCGAGTACAACACGGGTTCGAATCTTCATCCTGGCAAGCTCCAGGACGACCTGACGATCGTGAATGCGCGCATGGGATTCGGCGCCGAAGACGAATCATGGATGGTCGAAGCCTGGGCGCAGAACCTCACGGATGAAGACTACTATCAGGTCGTGTTCGACGCCCCGCTGCAGACCGGCGGCCTGGATGCGTTCCTGGGCGCACCGCGCACCTACGGCCTGACCGCTCGCTTCAAGTTCTAAGCTGGCAGCGTCATCGAGCGCATGGGGCGGTCCGGCAACGGGCCGCCCCTTTCTTTTTGCCCCGCCCGGCAATTTGGCTACCATCGACACATGATGAAAACCGCCTCCGTCCTGGCACTACTTTCCTTGTCCTCTTTGATCTCGACGGCGCACGCCGAATGGCTGGAACGCGTCGAGGACGGCATCATGGGTACGCGGATCGTCGTCGAGCTGTGGGCGGACGATCGCGCCAAAGGCAATGCCACGATCGAAGCCGTGCTGGCCGAGATGCGCCGCGTCGATCAGGACATGAGCACCTACAAGCCGACGAGCGAGGTCTCGAGGGTCAATGCCGAAGCCGCCAAAGGTCCGGTGCAGATCAGCGACGAACTGTTCGATCTGCTGACGCAGGCACTGGGCTATTCCCGGCTCACCGAGGGTGCCTTCGACATCACCTATGCCAGCGTCGGTTATCTCTACGACTTCCGCAGGCATGTGAAGCCCGACGATGAAGCGATAGCGAAGGCATTACCCGGCATCGACTACCGTCACGTCATTCTCGATCCCAAGGCCCGCACGGTCAGATTCATGCGGGAGGGCGTGCGTATAGATCTGGGCGGTATCGGCAAGGGTCATGCTGTCGACCGCGGTATTCAGATCCTGCAGCAACGCGGCATCTCGCACGGACTCGTTACAGCCGGCGGCGACAGTCGCATCATCGGCGACCGGTTCGGAAAGCCATGGGTCATCGGCATCCGTCATCCCGACCGCAAGGATGAAGTCATTGCACGCATTCCACTGGAGGATGCAGCCCTGTCGACGTCGGGTGACTACGAGCGTTATTTCGATCAGGACGGCGTCAGGTATCACCACATCATCGATCCGCACACAGGGAAGTCCGCCCGCAAGGTACGCAGCACGACGATCATCGGCCCCACTGCAACCCGCACTGACGGCCTTTCCAAGACAGCCTTCGTGCTGGGAGCCGAGCAGGCGATAGCGATTTACAACCAGCTCGAGGATATCGATGCAATCGTCGTGAAACCGGATGGCCAGGTCCTGTACACAAAGGGGCTCGAAGCGCCGGATCCAGCACATTGATTCGGCGGTAAAGAAAAGGCCGGGCAATGCCCGGCCTTTTCTCGCGTATCGAGCGAAATCCGTTATCTCGTGGATTTCTTCCTGGTAGCCGCTTTCTTCTTCTTCGGAGCTGCCGCCTTCCTCGCAGCCTTGGTGGTCTCGGTCTTCTTGGCCTTCACTTCGGCCTTCTTCGCAGCCTTGGCCTTCTTCTCGGCTTTCTCCTCTGCCGAAGCTGTCGACTTCTTCTTCAGCGAAGTCTTCCTGGCAGGTGTCTTCTTTCTTGGAGCAGACTTTTTCGCAGTCTCGCCAGATTCATCGCCAGCAGGCACAGCGGTCTCTTCAACTACTGCTTCGGGCTGATCGAGCAGCTGCATCAGCACCATCGGCGCAGCATCGC
>CAZBKC010000112.1:0-8923 GCA_964492345.1 uncultured Steroidobacter sp.
CGAGGTTGTAGTGGGCCACCCGGTAGTTCTTGCCATCGGCGGCAGTTGTCAACCAATGGTTGACAACTGAATCCGCCTGCAACTCGCCCTCGGCAAAGATCGCCTTGAGGTGCTTGGCGATGTTCTGCTTGCTGGTCTGGAACAGCTCGGCCATGTCCAGCTGGGTCAGCCATACCGTCTGCCCATCATTGCGCAGCTGGATGCGGCTCTGCCCATCCTCGCTGGTGTAGAGGATCAGGCCGCTCATGCGCCTGCGCTCTCGGGCGCGGGGAACAGCTGCTGCATCAGGCCCTGTTTGTGCGCCTTCAACGCCTCCACTTTCCGCCCTTGCGCAGCAATCATCTCGTCCAGCGACGTCAGGCAGTCGGCGATTTTTTGTTGCTCATTCGGTGGTGGCACGAATACAGGGAGGAGCTTTACGATGTCGACCGTAAGGTTGCGCACACCGCCGCCTGCGGCTTGGTTCTCAAAATAGGTCTGGCACGTCTCCGTCATCATCGAGTAGTAAAGAAAGTCACGGTTGAACATGTTCGGAAGAGAAGTCACCGCAATCCAGCCGTCGTGGATGCAGGTCCGAATCTTTGAAAGGTACGGCCGCCCGAAACTCATCGAATTGGAAAGAATGAAGTCTCCCGGGAAGACTTCTCTCGTCTTCGAAAGCGCGCTCCTCAAGACTTTCTGCTCAGTGCCCGTGATGTACTTCGAGTCTTTTGGAACGTCGCCTATCTTGAGCCAGTTCAATCCGTCAGGCTCTGCCGTGATGTAGGCATCGATAGGTCGCGGTGACCCACCGCGAACTACATCACTGAAATCACTGAGGAGCTGACACTCCCATCCTTCCGACTTCCGAAACTCCGGAAACCGTAGCCTCGGCACCAGTGCCACTTCTTTCTGTACGCGCGGCTCACTCATCATCAGGCAACCTGTCCGGGCTCTGCAGCGTCTTCTTTTCCGCCGCCAGACGGCGCTCCACCTTCTTCACGTCCTCGGCCGGTGGCAGGCTTTCGGGACGAATGCCGCGACTGAGCAAGGTGTGGCGCACGGCCTCATTGTTGGTGACGTGCTCGCGGGAGATGGCGGGCTCGTTGCTCATCTGATGCACACGGGCATTGTGGATGGTGATCTCGGTGGCGAAGTCCTTGGCCTTGAGGACGATGGTGGGGGCAAAGTCGGCCAGTGGACGGCTGTGGGTGAGCATGACGTCGTCGATTTCCCGCTGACTGCCTGACCCCAGGTCGACCATTTTCCCGCCGTCGGCAAAATGGTCGCCTTCGAGGATGCGGGGAACGCGGGTGCCCTCCACGAGCGTTTGCCCCGCTGAGTTGCGCTTGGCAGCTTTCTCACTTCCAATCTTTCACTTCCCACTTTTTTCGTCCTGCAGCCGCCGCCGCCCCGCCTCGGTCAGCCGGTATTTCTGTAGCCGGCTGTTGGGCTTGTCGGGGATGGTGCGTTCTACCCATTGCGCTGTAAGCGCGGGCGCCAGATACAGCTTTTCGAAGTTGTCTCGCCCTTTGAGCCCAAGCTTTTCCATCAGTGCTTTGCGACTCCACGCCCTTGTGTCGATTGCGGAAAGCAGCATCATGACTTGCCCTGCGACTTGCCCTGCAACGGTCACGGTTTGCTCAAAGGGGCGCGCAATGACCGCACTGAATTGGTTGCCCGTCACCTCACTGCGTAACTCGATCTGCGGCCATTCCTGCAGCGCCCGCGGGATACCGCTGCCCAGCCCACGGTAAGGCAGGATTTTGAAGGCGTGTTCGGTGAGCGTGGGGTTGCGGCGGTTGGTTTTGCCCTGGCGTATATCTTCCACACTCAGACTGTCGGGCAGATGGCCGGGACTGATGATTTCGATGCGGTCGATAAAAATCAGGATGCGAATGGACGCACTGGTGAAGTAGTCGCGGTGAACCAGGGCGTTGACCAGCAGTTCTTCCAGAACGATTTCCGGTATTTCCAGTTGGCCAAGCGTGTTGAAGCCCTGGTCGCCCTGCACGCGATGCAGATTGCGTTTGATGAAGGCCAGCGCCTCCGTGTACTGCGTTGGTAAGGTTCCGCCGATGTCCTGGCTATCCAGGTAGCGGCTGTCGGCGATGTTCCTGACCGCGTAGATCTGGTACGGCCGCATCATCAGAAGCTTCTGTTCGCTCGCCACCAGCACCATGTAGCGGCTGATCATCTGGGCCAGCGTGCACTTGGCCAGGAAGGTTTCCGCGAAGGCGTCGATGCCATTGATCTTGCTGTTGTCCGGGGCCGCGTACTGGTAGATGGGCAGGAAGCGCTCGTCGGCGTTGAAGGAGAAGTGCCGGGCGTTGTTGTTGGCGAAGTAGTACGTGGAATCGCGGTTGCTGACGATGAACAGCTGGATGAAACACAACAACGTGCGGGCGTAGCCGTTGCCGGCGTCGTTCTTGTACTCGACGATCTGCTCGATGGCGCGGCGCGGGTTGATGCCGAGCGTCTTGAGTTCGATCTGCACGACGGGCGCGCCATTGATGAGCAGCAATACATCGTAGCGGTGATGGCTGTAGTCGGTGTTGATGCGCAGCTGGCTCGCGACTTCGAACGTGTTCTTGCACCAGTCGTTGAGGTTGACCAGGGTGTAGTTGAGCGGCGTGCCGTCGTCGCGGGTGAAGGCATTGCGGTTGCGCAGCGTGTGGGCGGCGGCGAAAACGTCGGCGGTGACGATTTCTTCCAGCAGGCGCTGGAACTCGGCATCGCTCAGAGTAACGCGGTTCAACGCCTCGAACTTCTCGCGGAAGTTGCGCTCCAGCGCCGCGCGGTCGCGGATGTCCGGGCGCAGCGTGTACTTGAGCTCGCCGAGCTTCTCGATCAGCTCCTGCTCGATGGTGCTCTCCCTGACCCGCAGACGTGGAGTCTCATGGGCGGGATACGGGCTATCGGCGCCATGGCTGTCAGTGCCAGGCCGTGGGTTCGATGGGGTGCTCACGGATGGTTGAGGTGTTGTTTGGCGGCGTATCCGACGTTCCGTGTTCGAGGCAGGTTGGACTTGATTCGCAGGCCGGTGAAGCGACTTCCGTACAGCGCCCGAACCGGTTCATCGCCAGTTTCCTTTCGTGTGCCGATCGTACCTTAGTCCTGCGGAGCTGTGATCATTCGGGCACGCCGCGCCAGCAGGCTCGATTGGCAACCATCCTGTGGTTCCAGCCGGGTGCGCTCTCACTCGGGGAAGCGCCCAGCGATGACGCGCGCCGGTTCTTCTCCTACTCTGGCCAGCAGCCCAGAGCCCAGTACCCAGCAGCCCTTTTCTCCCATGTCCGCTGGCCAGCCAAGCAGAGCAAGCTGGTAAGTGCCGAACGCTGCCGGCGATGCGCTGTGGAGCCGGTCAAGCTGACCTGAAATGAATCTGTGAGCTGATTCGCGTTCACGATGACACCCGCTGGGTTGCTTCGGGTGTGGTGTATTACATTGCATTGACAGCATAACGATATCCGTCAGCAGGACGGCATGAGTGTCGGCAGCAACTCCGTAATGAAATCCCTGATCCCCGCCTGCGTAATTTCAGCTGGCCTTCTGACGCTCGCTGGCTGCGGTAACAGTGGCAGTTCGCAGGGCCGCAACGACGCAGGACAGGGCGGCGGCTCCGTGTCGTATACCGCCGGCGTTTACCCCGCGTACAAGGGACTGGCGAATTTCTGCGCCTCGCCGCGTTCCGGCAGCAGCCCCGTCACCGGACAGGCGTATCCCGACCGGCCTGGTTCGATCGCCGCCCAGAACAACTTCCTGCGTTCGTGGACCAACGACACGTATCTCTGGTATCGCGAAGTGCCCGATCTCGATCCGCGTGCATATTCATCGACCGATGCCTATTTCGATCTGCTGAAGACCAGCCAGGTCACAGTCACCGGCACGCCGAAGGACAGGTTTCACTTCACCTATCCCACGGCGGACTGGGAGGCGCTCTCGCAGTCGGGCATCTCCGCCGGCTACGGTGCACAGTGGTTCCTGGTGGCAGCAGCGCCGCCGCGCGAGATTCGCGTGGCCTATGTCGAGCCCAACTCACCGGCCGCGCTGCAGGGCGTGCAGCGCGGCGACGTCGTGTTGCGGGTGGATGGTGCCGATGCGGTATCGGGCAACGATGTCGATACGCTCAATGCGGGCCTGTTTCCCGAGCGCACCGGCGAGCGGCATCAGTTCTTGATGCGCAGCGTCAGCGGCGCACAGCGCACCGTGTCGATGACCTCGGCCAGCATCACGTCGGTGCCGGTACAGAACGCGTATGTGATCAACCCGACGACCGATCGCATCGGCTATCTGCTGTTCAACGATCACATCGCGACGGCCGAATCGCAGCTCGTCAGTGCCATCAAGGCGTTCGGTGCCGCAGGCGCGACGGCGCTGGTGCTCGACATCCGCTACAACGGCGGCGGCTATCTCGACATCGCGAGCGAACTCGCCTACATGATTGCCGGTCCCAGCCGCACCAACGGCAGGACCTTCGAACGACTGACGTTCAACGACAAATATCCGGATACCGACCCGGTCGCGGGTGGGGCGCTCACGCCCGTTCCCTTCCATACGACGACACAAGGGTTTTCCGACGGCCCGACTGCGGCGCTGCCGACGCTGAACCTGGGTCGCGTGTATGTACTGACGGGTTCCGGCACGTGCTCCGCGAGCGAGGCCGTCATCAACGGTCTGCGCGGCGTCGATGTCGATGTGATCCAGATCGGCGGTACGACCTGCGGCAAACCCTACGGTTTCTATCCCACACCCAACTGCGGCACCACGTACTTCACGATCCAGTTCAAGGGCGTCAACGCCAAGACCTTCGGCGACTACAGCGATGGTTTCTCACCCGTGAATACCGTCGGCAGCGCGGGCGAACGCATTCCCGGCTGCTCCGTGCGCGACGACTTCGATCGCGCGCTCGGCGACGTGAAGGAAGCACGACTGGCGGCTGCGTTGCAGTACCACGCGAACGGCACCTGCCCACCGGCGCCGACGGGTCCGGTGGCACTGGGCAAGACGCAGTTCGGCGAGCCGAGCGAAGGTTTCCTGGTGCGCTCGCCGCTGCGCGAGAACCGCATCCTGCGGCACTGAGAAAGAGTTTCACACAGAGATCACAGAGAGCACAGAGGTGAAGGCAGAAGCCTCGTGTCTGAATCTGTGTGTCCTCTTCAATCTTCCTGTGGGTCAGGCTTTAGCCTGACATTCCCCTGCCTCGCGGATGTTGTGGCCCAGGCCGGCTGAAGCCGGCCTCACAGGAAGATCGGCACGCAAGGCACAACCGCTTCCGTCTGAACTCTGTGCCCTCTGTGCTCTCTGTGTGAAATGTCTTTGATTCCCACTCTCAGCCGGAGCAGAGATCGCTGCCGCCTGCACTCTCGCGCGCGCCGAAGCTCCACAGTGTTTCCACATCGAGCTGCAGGCTGCCTGACGTTGTATCGGCGCTGTGACGCCAGGCCACGACGCTGATGCGGTCGCAGGTTGCAGAGATTCCGCTGCGTTCCAGGTTCGCGATGATGAGCGTGTGCGTCAGCGCCGCCGGTGTCGCAGTGCCGCTGCTGCGGAGCACGGCGTGTCCAAAGTTGTTGTAACCCGTGAACTGCCACAGGTACTCGGACAATGCACGCAGCTGGTCGGCATCCAGCGGCCGGCGGTTCAACTGGCCGGCGGAGCCTTCCGGCAGACGCAGATCGGCGGTGGTGCGATTCAGGTAGGCGCACTTGAACACGCGTTCGTGCACGTAGAAATCAGGATCGCCGCTGCGGGTGCGGGCGAATTCGTGGTAACGGGCATCGTCGTTCGTCGCGACGAGATCGGCGTACCGTGCCGCTTTCTGCGCGCTGGTTTCGGACCAGTCGAACGCGACGTTCCAGTCGTCCGTGCACAGCTCGTGCTGGGGCGACGGTGCGGACATCAGGGGATCGATATCGGTGTTCTTGAGATGTACGGTCGATACGTGCTTCTGTCCGTCGATCGGGATGTCCTGGTAGAAGCCGGCCGGCGTGCGCGGCGTGCCTTCATAAAGAAGCTGCGCGATCTGCAGATCCGACTGCCCGACCGGACGAGGGGGTGCGACGACCGCGGGACTCGTGGCCACATCGCTGCCGCCGCCACCACCGCCGCAACTGCTGAGCAACGCCGCAACGGCGATCGTGACTGCATGCAGTCGAGACATTCGCAGCGACACGAGCACCGTTCGCTCCTCGATCCAGGGTTGAAGTGACGGCACGCGCATGCAGCGCTGCCTGAGTCAGATATCGTCCCCGGTGGAGGGCGCTTGAGGACGCGCGCAGATCTTTACCGACGACCGAGGGCCGGCATCTCGCCGGACGTTTTACGTAACGTTCGTCGTTTCTCTGGCGCCGCAGAATTCCGGCGTCAGGACGGGCTCGAGAATCCGGCGCCGGCTGTCGAGCGACAGTTCGTCCCAGCACACTTTATGAAGGGCTTCGCGCCGCAATTCGCTTTCCAGTACGCGTCGCGTACCGTGTGCGCGCGCGCGCGGGGCGTGATCCGACAGCCGCTGTGTGTCGCCATGACGCAGCAGTTCGTCGACTGCGGCCAGCACCATGTTGTTCTGCGTGAGCGCGCCGTGATTCTCCGCGACGAACCAGGTCCGCGCACCGGGCCATAGCGCGAGTGACAGCGGCACGGTGCCATCGCCATCGCTACGCAGCGTGTACTCGAACTGCCCGTCGCGAACCTCCGCGGCGACGACGGTTTCCTGGTGCGTGCCCGCGATCAGCAGGCAGCGCTCGTCGGCCGGTGCGAGTCGCGAACGGGAATGCCGCGACTTCGACAGCAGCGAGGCTTCCGGCGCAAGCTCATCGCGTGGCCACGCTGCCGGATCGAACAGGGCGTCCGGCAACAGTTCATAGAGACCGGGCAGCGTGCGGAACACATCGCGTGCCAGCTCCTCGGCGCTGTGTTTCCAATCCAGTGCCGCAATCTTGCGCACGGTGGGATAGGCCGCGCGCAGCGCCAGCAGCGGCGCATACGAACCGCCGTTCGGCGCGCCGAGCTGGACGAGGCGCTCGATGCGATGGGTCCTGTCCTGCGCCATGGCCGCACGCGCCACGAGTCCGCCCATGCTGTGTGCGACCACCAGTACCTTGCGTGCGCCGCATTGCTCGATGATCTGCAGGAACTCGTGCCCCAGATCGACGAGATCGCGGCGCCAGTCGAACGGATGGAAGGCGGGACTGAAGCCGGCGACTTCGAGCGACAGTTTCAGTTTCAGATAGCCCGGCAGCATGATGCCGACGGCACGCAGTGTGGGCGATCCCGGCAATGCCAGGCTCGACAACGAACCTTCGCTGATCGCGGCGGGATGCAGCCACACCAGTCCCGCCGGCGTGGTGCCGACTTCGGCGAGACGCGATCCCATGATGCCGGGAAGAATGAACACACGCGGACCGCGCTCGTCGCGACGGATGGCGGCGAGCCGTGCGAGGTGACTCAGCTCGCGATAGGCGACATCGCCGAAATAGGCGGCGAGCAGTGTCGCGTGAGCGCCCGAGCGCAGCAGGCCGACGATCTGTTCGTCGTGCAGGTCGCTGAGATTGGGCGAGGCGGCAGTCATTGCAGCGACGATGGCTTACTTCACCTGCGCCATCGCCGCGACTTCGCCGGCATGTTCGAAGCGGAACGTGACAGCAATCTGCGTGCCGGCCGCCATCGGCTCGCGTAATCCCGTGAGCATCACATGCATTCCGCCGGGTGCCAGTTGTACGGGAGTTCCGGCCTTCAGTTCCAGGCGTGTGACCGGTCGCATCGTCATCATGCCGTCCACCTGCGCTGTCGCATGCAGCTGCGCCGACGCGGCGGACGGTGTCGCGATCCCCAGCAGCACATCGTCGCGGCTGGCGGCGATCTCACCGTAGACGGCGACGACGGTTGCACCCGGCGGCGCCGCAGGCGACCACGCATCGCGAACGACCACTGCCGCTTTCTGCGAGTCACCGCACGCGGCGAGGGTGACGATGGCGACTACCGGCAGCAGCGAGCGACGACGGATCATGGTTTCATCCTTTCAGCGTGGTGCGGATGACCTCGCACACCGCATCGATCGCTTCCGCTCGCGCGCTGCTCCTGCGCCACACGGCGCCGACCGTTCGTGTCGGCACCGGACGCGCGAAATTCTTCACGGTCAGACCGTGCCCCGAACCGAACGGACCTTGCGTCGCCAGTTCCGGCAGCAGCGTGATCCCGAGTCCTGCCGCCACCATCTGTCGCAGCGTCTCCAGGCTGGTGGCGCGATAGTCGTCGTTCTCCTTCACATCGATGTTGCTGCACACATCGAGCGCCTGGTCGCGCAGGCAGTGGCCGTCTTCCAGCAGCAGCAGATTTTCGCCGGTCAGATCGTCGAGCTTCACGTGCTGTTTCTTGGCCAGCGGATGCTGATTGGGCACCGCGACCGTGAACGGTTCCTCGTACAGATCGCGCGTCTCGAGGCCGTCGTGCGGGACAGGCAGGGCGAGGATGCCGAGTTCGATCTCGCCATCGCGCAGTCGATCCAGCAGCGGCTGGGTCTGGTACTCGTACAGCATGACCTTGAGCTGCGGCAGCTGCTTGCGCAGTTTTCGCGCCACCAGCGGCAACAGATACGGGCCGATGGTGGGAATCAGCGCCACCTTGAGCTTGCCCGACAGCGGATCGTGCTCATTGCGGGCGAGCGACACGATCGCGTCGCTTTCCTGCAGGATGCTGCGTGCGAGCGGCAGGATCTTGAATCCGGTGTCGGTCAGCGTCACCTTGCGCGGCTGACGCTCGATGAGTTGCACACCGAGATAGTTTTCGAGCTTCTTGATCTGGGCCGACAGCGTCGGCTGGCTGACGAAGGACCGTTCGGCGGCTTTGCCGAAATGACGGGTATCGGCCAGGGCCACGAAATAACGAAGGTCGCGCAGGTTCATAGGCAGGCTTGCTGGATACTGGCCGCTGGCTGCTGGCCGGA
>CAZBKC010000113.1:0-8883 GCA_964492345.1 uncultured Steroidobacter sp.
TCGCCGCGTTCATGCTACGGCCTCCTCGGCGCGATGGTTCCTGGTCTGTGCAGGCGTCTCGCGCAGCGTGCAGAAAAGGTCCTTGGGATCGGCCAGATCCGGCACGAGATCGAGTTGCGGCTGCGTGCCGCGCTGTGCGTGGTGCAGGCGCTGCAGGTAGCGCAATGCGGAGAAATCTTCGATGGCGAAGCCCACCGAGTCGAAGATCGTGACTTCGCGCTCGCCGGTGCGGCCGCTGGCCTTGCCGCTGATCACGTCGCTGAATTCGATCACGGGGAACGTGGCGTCGAGCTGCTGGATCTCGCCCTCGATGCGCGATTGCGGTTCGAACTCGACGACGATGCGCGCATCGCTGCGACGCAGGATGTCGGCGTGCAATTCGGTCTTTCCCGGGCAATCGCCGCCCACGGCATTGATATGCATGCCGGGCTCGATCATGTCCGGCGTGAGGATCGTGGCGTTGCGCTTGTCCGCGGTGACGGTCGTGACGATATCCGCGCCGCTCACGGCTGCGGCGATGGAGTCGCACATGACGATGCGCAATCCTTCGAGCGGGAGCGATGCAAGGTTGCGTACGAGTTTGTCGGTCGCCTGGGCGTCCGTGTCGTAGAGGCGCAGTTCGCGGATGCCGAGCATGTGGTGAAAGGCGATGGCCTGAAACTCGCTCTGGGCCCCGTTGCCGATGAGTGCCATGACGCGGTTGTTGGGACGTGCCATCCAGCGCGCCGCCAGTGCCGACATGGCGGCGGTGCGCAGTGCGGTTGTGTAAGTGAGTTCGGTCAGCAGCAACGGATAGCCGGTGGCGACATCGGCCATTACGCCGAAGGCCGTCACCGTCAGCAGGCCACGGGCCGTGTTCTTCGGATGACCGTTCACGTACTTGAACGAGTACAGGCGGCCATCGCTCGCCGGCATCAGTTCGATCACGCCGATGTCCGAGTGCGTCGCGTGACGCGGCGATTTGTCGAACGCCGGCCAGCGCCGATAGTCCGACTCGATCTCTGTCGCCAGTTCCTCGATGAAGCGCGCGACCCCGGTCCGGCGGACCAGTTCATGAACGCGTTCGATGCCGATGTAGTCGACCATGCCAATCTCTCCCGAACCTTCTGAATCACCGTCCGGGGCTAGTGTTTCGTCAGGCCGAGCTAGTGAGAAGCCAGAAAACTGATCGATAAGCTCGATAGATTGATCAAAATGCGAGAAATTCATGGCATTCTGCTCAAAATCGTTCCAATGAGGTCTGTCGATGGACTCAATCGACCGTCAATTGATCGCGCTGCTGCGCGACAACGCCCGTACGCCCGTGGCGTCCCTGGCAAAGAAGCTCAAGGTGGCCCGCGGCACGGTACAAAACCGTCTGAACAAGCTCGAAGCGGACGGCACGATCGTCGGCTACACCGTGCGCCTGCGGCCCCAGGTCGAGTCCCACCATATCCGCGCCTTCATGACCGTCGCCGTGGAGGGCAATCGAACCGAACAGGTCCTGCGCTCACTCCGTGGCCATCCCAATGTCGTCGCGCTGCACACGACCAACGGACGCTGGGATCTCGTCGCCGAACTGCGTACCGACAACCTCGAAGAATTCGATCGCGTCCTGCGCCAGATCGGCCTGCTCGACGGTATTGCCAATACGGAGACGAGTTTGTTGCTGTCGACACAGAAGCTTTGAGGGGAAGAAGAGGAGAGCCGCAAAGACCGCATAAAAGAGTTCAAAGGATCGAAAAAATAAATCTCGTTCTTTTATGCGGTCTTTCGCGGCCTCCCTTCTCCCGTGGTTACTCCGATTTCTTCAGCTCGAAGCCCTCGTCGAGCCAGCCGGTGATGCCGCCGATCATGAGCTTCACCGGGCGGCCGAGCTTCGCGAGCCGGATGGCGCCGCGATGTGCGCCGTTGCAATGCGGGCCGGCGCAGTAGACGACGAAGGTCGTGCCCGGTGGATACGACGCCAGTGATGATTCGATGATCTTTCGATGGGGCATGCTGAGTGCGCCGGGCACATGGCCGCGCGCATACAGTTCGTGACTGCGTACGTCGAACAGCACGAAGTCCGGCTTGCCGGAACTCATGGCGTTGTGAACATCCCAGCAATCGGTTTCGAATCGCAGTGCCGATTCGAAATGCTCGAGCGCGCTGGCGCTGTCGGCGGCGGGGACCTGGGTGACGGAAGAAGGCATGAAGAAATCCTCGCATTGATATGCTCGATTCCGGTCCCCTCCTCCGCGAAGCGGGGGAGGGTTAGGGTGGGGGAGGCATTCGAGTGCCCCATCCTGTCCCCCGCTCCGCGGAGGAAGGGACGCATGTTCAACCCTGTGTGCTAAATCCTAAGCGCCCGAGCTGCGCCGCCGCCCCTGGCGCAATCGTCATCCTCCGGTAACATCGCGCCATGAAGCGCAAACCGGAAAAATCCCCGCTCGTCGTCGCGGTCGCCTACGACCAGCTCTGTACCTTCGAATTCGGCTGCGTCGTGGAAATGTTCGCGCTGCAGCGGCCGGAACTCGGTGTCCCCTGGTATCGGTTCGCGGTCTGTTCGGCGGAGCGACCTACGCTGCGCGCTGCCGGCGGCATTACGGTGTCGGCGCCGCATTCGTTGAAGATCCTGGAACAGGCGGACACGATCATCGTGCCGGGCTGGCGCGATGCCGACGAGCCGCCGCCGCGCGATCTCGTGCGTCGCATTCGCGCTGCCTATGACCGTGGCGCGCGCATCTGCTCGATCTGTTCCGGCGTGTTCGTGCTGGCCGCTGCCGGCATCCTCGATGGACGGACGGTGACGACGCACTGGCGTTATGCGCAGCGTCTGCAGCAACGGTATCCGGCGCTGCGAGTGGCGGCCAATGCGCTCTATGTCGATGAGGGTCAGATCGTGACCTCGGCCGGCTCAGCCGCCGGCCTCGACATGCTCGTGCACCTGGTGCGACGGGATCACGGGCCGAAGGTGGCCAATCTCGTCGCGCAACGGCTGGTCATTCCGCCGCATCGCGACGGTGACCAGGCGCAATACGTGCCGCGACCTGTCGTGCGCGAGGACGAAGGCCGGTTGGCAAAGCTGCTCGACTGGGTCCGCGAACGCCTGGACGCACCGCATTCGGTGGCATCGTTGTCGAAGCGGGCCAGCATGAGTCCGCGGACGCTGCTGCGTCATTTCAGGAGCATTACGGGTCTGGCGCCGGGCGAGTGGCTGTTGCGCGAGCGTGTCGCCTTGGCGCGCGACATGCTGGAGTCGGGACGTGTGCCGATCGGCGAAGTAGCGGATCGCGCCGGCTTCGGTTCCGGGGAATCGTTCCGTCGGCACTTTCGCCTGCAGGTCGGTGCGTCGCCGACGGCGTATCGGCAGCGGTTTCTGCAGCGGTAGAGATGAAGAGCCGCGAAGGACCGCATAAAAGAGGAAATCTTCCTGAAGAAGATCTCTTTCTTCTTTTATGCGGTCTTTTGCGGCGATTCTCTTTCTCCGTCGCGGTTCAAAGTACGCGTGAAACACGCACGCGGACTACAAGCGGGTCCGGCTGCGCGATGCCGAGTGACGCGACGAAGATGGCCTGATTCAGCCATGCGTGCAGGCTGTTGGGTGGCGCTTCGAACCGTGGTGTCGTGCGCGCATACGGTGTCGCGGAGCGGATCACGACGCCGGAGTTGTGGATGTAGATCAGCGTGCCGTCGTCCGCCTGCAACGTATAGCGCGCCTCGACTTCGAGCACGCCGTCGGGCCGATACAGTTGCCAGTCGCCGCCGCCGGGCAGCACGCGTCCGCGAATTCGCGGGCCCTCGAAGCTGCCGCCGACGATGGGAATGAAGCGACGGTTCCCCTCGGCTCCTGAGCCGAGGTCGAACCTTGCATCGCACTCGGCGAGTACTTCGAGCGCGAATTCCGTCTGCAGCGAATCGATCATGGGTTTCCTTCAAGATGAGGAGGCCGCAAAAGACCGCATAAAAGAGGTCGAAAAGGTCAGAGAAGACGCAAGAATCTCTTTTGCCCTTCTCTTTTTTATACGTCTTTTATGCGGTCTTTTGCGGCTCTCCTCTTCTTTCTTACGTCTCCCCCCACACATCCCGTGCGACCTTGACGATCAGTTCCATCTTGCGCTTCTGGTCATCCGCCGTCAGCGGGTGGCCCGAGCCCGGTACCGAGCTGAAGCCGCACTGCGGTGACAGGCCGAGCTGGGCCAGCGGGATGTGTTTCGCGGCTTCGTCGATGCGGCGCTTGAGATCGTCGGCGCTTTCGAGCGTCGGGATCTTCGAGCTGACGAGCCCGAGTACGACCCGCTTGTGGGACGGCACGAAGCGTAACGGCCGGAAATCGCCGGCGCGATCCGTATCGAACTCCAGCAGGAAGGCATCCACGTTCAGTTCGCCGAAGACTTTCTCGGCAATGGCCTCGTATCCGCCTTCCGCCATCCATGCGCCCTTGAGATTGCCGCGACACATATGCGTTGCCTTCGCCATGCCGGGCGGACAGGCGGCGAGCACATCGTTCACCAGCTTCACATACCGCGCCGTCAGCGCGTCCGGATCTTCCCCGCGGCGGCGCACGTCATCGCGCACATGGTCATCGCAGTTGCAGGGCAGGGCGGTGTTGTCGAGCTGCAGATAGCGGCAGCCGAGGGCGGCGAGGTCGCGGATTTCGTCGCGATAGATCTGTACGAGCCCTGCGTAGTAGTGCTCCGTGTCGGGATAGGCCGAGGTGTCGAAGCTCTGCGGGCCGAGGAAGAAGTGCATGACGTCGGGCGAGGGAATCGTGACCTTGGAAATGCCGGTCTTGACGACGCTGTGCAGGAAGCGGAATTCGTCCGTCGCGATGCCGCGCTTGCGTTGCAGCGGCTCCTTCGCGAACGGCGAGGGCAGCACGCCCTTTTCGCCCTTCTCGTCGCGGAAGCCGAGCGTGCCATCGCGCATGCCGAAGCCCTGCACGGCGTCGATGAAGCCGGCGCTCCAGCCGCGACGACGGAACTCGCCGTCGGTGACGCTGCTCATGCCGACCGATTCCTGCAGCGCCACCAGTTCGCGGATGCAGTCGTCCTGCACCTGGTGCAGTTCCGCTGCCGAGGTGGCGCCGCTCTTGATGCCGCGCGCCGCCTGCAGCAGGCGTTCGGGACGCAGGTAGCTGCCGACATGCTCGGCACGGAAGGTGGGTCGCCGCGGGTCTGTCGTGGTCATGGTCCTTATCCTGGCGGTCGCCGGCATTGGCGAGAATGTTCTACTCTATAACTATCGGCCAGCTCAATGGAAGGCGAAAGGGGAAGGCGGGTGCTGGCCAGGGCCACGACAAGCCGTCTACCATCGCTCGATGACCACGACACTGCATACGACACCCGCTGCCGATGGTTTTCGCATGCCCGCCGAGTTCGAGCCGCATTCCGGCTGCTGGATGTTGTGGCCGGAACGGCCTTCGAACTGGCGGCTGGGCGCCAAGCCTGCGCAGCAGGCATTCGCCGCTGTCGCCACGGCGATCGCGGTCAGCGAGCCCGTAACGGTCGGGGTTTCGCGTGCGCAGTACATTCAGGCGCGCTCCATGCTTCCGGACGCGATCCGCGTCGTCGAGCTGTCGAGCGACGATGCCTGGGTGCGTGACACCGGTCCGACGTTTGTCGTGAATCGCCGCGGCGATGTGCGTGGCGTGGACTGGGCCTTCAATGCCTACGGCGGCCTCAATGGCGGCCTGTTCTTTCCCTGGGACCAGGACGATCTGGTCGCCCGCAAGATGCTCGAAATCGAAGGACGCGACCGTTATCGTGCGCCGCTGATCCTCGAGGGCGGATCGATTCATGTCGACGGCGAAGGCACGTTGCTGACGACCGAGGAATGCCTGCTCAATCCGAACCGCAATCCCCACTTCGACAAGGGCCAGATCGAGATCCTGCTGCATGAGTATCTCGGCGTGACCAGTGTCATCTGGCTCGGCAAGGGGGTCGTCGAGGATGAAACGAATGGACACATCGACAATCTGTGTTGCTTCGTGCGGCCGGGCGAAGTGCTGCTGACCTGGACCGACAACAAGCGCGATCCGCAGTACCGCGTATCGATGGATGCCTTCGAGCGCCTCAGTTCGGCACGCGATGCCCGGGGCCGCAAGCTCAAGGTTCACAAGCTGCATCAGCCTGGTCCGCTGCACCGGACCCGTGCGGAAGCCCAGGGCATCGACGTCATCGACGGCGATGCGCCGCGACCGCTCAAGGCGCGTCTCGCGGCGTCCTACGTCAACTTCTACATCGGCAGTTCCGCGATCGTCATGCCGTTGCTCGATCCGCGCTACGACAAGCAGGCGGCGCGGCAGCTGCAGAAGCTGTTTCCCGAGCGAAGACTGATCGGAGTGCAATCCCGGGAAATCCTGCTTGGTGGCGGCAACATTCACTGCATTACCCAGCAGGTGCCGCGCGGCCGGCGTGAGGCGCGAGGCGTGAGGCGCGAGCCAGCAAGGAGCCGCTGAACGCAGCAGCGGTAATGCCCGGCGTCTCAGTTCCGAACCTCAAGTCTTCCTGGGAAGTTGCCATGCCTCGCAAGGTTGTCCATCGCACAGTGAAGCCGGCTGGTTCGCGTCGCATGAGCAAGGCGCAGTACGAGAAAGTCCTGCCGCCGTTGCGCGATGCGCTGCTGGCCGCACAGCAACGACTGCATGAAACCAGGGACTTCGGACTGGCTGTCATCGTGACAGGTGTGCCGACCGCGGGCCGCAGCGAGATCGTCAACGAGTTCCTCGAATGGCTCGATCCGAAGCGCATTCACGTGCATGCGCTGGAGAAGTTGCGGGAGCAGTCGCAACGATGGCCGGCGCTGTGGCGCTACTGGAACACGCTGCCCGCCCGCGGCGACATCGCGTTCTATTTCATGGGCTGGTACGAGGATCTGACCCATCCGGCGTTGCGCCAGCCGGTCAAGGCCAGGCGCGATTGGGACCGGACTGTCGAGCGTATCCGGCAGCTCGCGACCATGCTGCCACGGGACCGCGTCAGGATCCTGAAGCTACATCTGACCGTTGCCGAGGACGTGCAGAAGGAACGGATCCGCAAGTTGCGCGATGACAAGCTCACACGCTGGCGCGTCACGCGCGAGGAACGCTGGCTGGCGCGACACTACGATCGTGTGCAGCGGGTGACCGGCAGGATCATCGAGCAGACGAGCCGTCCCGGCGCCGAGTGGCATGTGATCGATGGAGCAGATCCGCAAAGCCGCTCGTTTGCCGCGGGCAAGCTGCTGCTCGGGCAGATCGAAGACGGTCTTCGCAAACCCGACCTGCCGGCCGTGAGACACACGAGAGTCAAGGCGGCGGCGCATCGTCACCAGGCTCTTTCCGGGGCCCATGCCGGTGAACCCGTCGACGAAGAGTTCTACGACGGCGAACTCGAACGCCTGCGCGGCCGATTCGCATTGCTGGTTCGCCGCAAGCAGTTCCGCAAACACGGCGCCGTACTCGTGTTCGAAGGCATGGATGCGGCCGGGAAGGGCGGAGCCATCCGTCGCCTCACCAGTGCGCTCGATGCGCGCCAGTACAACGTCGTGCCTGTCTCCGCGCCGAGCCCCGACGAGCTTTCGTATCCGTATCTATGGAGGTTCTGGCGGCGTATCCCGCAACGCGGCGAGATCGCGATCTTCGATCGTTCCTGGTACGGACGGGTGCTGGTGGATGATCCGTCGCACCAGTACGCAGAATGC
Source organism: uncultured Steroidobacter sp. (assembly GCA_964492345.1). GTDB lineage: Bacteria > Pseudomonadota > Gammaproteobacteria > Steroidobacterales > Steroidobacteraceae > Steroidobacter. The sequence goes on from CAZBKC010000113.1 coordinate 7,645, forward strand.
GCCGTGGACGATCGTCGAAGCGGACGACAAGAAGTATGCGAGGCTGAAGGTGCTGAGGACGGTGTGTGACTCAATCGAGCGGACGCTCGATTGAGAGGGGTGCTGGCCAGAATCAAGTTCCGGAGAGAGATCGACGCGGCTTGCCGTTTGAGCTCTTGCCAGCAGCCCAGAGCCCAGTACCCAGCAGCCCTTATTGTGATCGGCGAACGCCGATCACAATGACCACATCCGGCGCCGTCTCCACCGCGATGTCTTCGCTGACGCCGAAGTCGATCTGCCAGCCGCGCTCGGATTTCCACGCGCCACCCACGGTCAGACTGAGGCTGTCGCCGAGATAGTCGAGCTGCGTATCGTCGAAGACTGCACTGTGGCCATCGAACTGCAGTTTCAGCTCCAGGCCGCGCCATACCGTCACGCCGAGTCCCGCGAGGCCGCTCCAGGCGACGCTGCGCTGCTGCGCCGGCAGCAGATCGCCGTCGCCGAGAAAGCTCACCGCCACCTGGCCGAACGCGGACCAGCGATCGCCGAAGCGATGCTCCGCGGCCAGCGCGAGCGAAGCGTCCGCGGCACCGCTGCCGGTCAGATCATCCGCATCGCCGGAGGGAAGTTTCAGGCTGGCCCATGCGGCAACCGCAGTCGCGGGGTTCGAGATCCACTGATAGCCGATGTCCGCCGAGATATCGCCGATGCCTGCGACCGATGATCCGGTATCGATGAGGAGATCGCCGTTGCGTTCGTACGTGATCCGGAACCGATCGCGCGGCATGTTCGGCCGCTCGCCTTCGGGCAGCCCGAAGAAGTCGTGCCAGCTGTCGATGAAGCTGTCGAGGCTGCCGCCGCCGGTGTAGCGATAAGGCAGTTGCAGTTGCAGGGTCCAGCGGTCATTGAGAGCGCGACCAAGCACCAGCCGCAGTTCGCGCGACTCGGCATCGACCAGCAGATCTTCACCATCTGCAGTCTGCACCAGCGCAGAGTTGCCCCAGTTGAACGCGGCATCGACGGACCACGTGCCCGTCGGTGCAAGCCGCGACGGCAGCGGCTTCGGGATGCCGAAGCCGGCGAGTAAAGGATTCTGGTCGCGGGTGGGGAAGGGATCGGCGGAGGCTGGCAGAGTGGCAAACAGTACTGCCGCACCAAGCAGCCCCCTCCCTGACCCTCCCCCGCAGGCGGAGGAGGGGAAGAAACGCATTGCTGCCCTCTGACTCCCTCCCCCGCTTGCGGGGGAGGGCAGGGTGGGGG